>JBDRTC010000169.1:0-6953 GCA_043824335.1 Planctomycetota bacterium
GGCAAACCGGTGATGCAAGTAGCCAGCCGTGAACAAGTCGCCTGCGCCAAAGAACTTAAGTCACATCAGCAAGAAAAACGGTTAACGGCGTAGGGTGCGATCCCCTCTTCAAAGGGCTCTCGCTCACAGCCGGCGCTGAACAGGGCCTGATCGAGAGGAACTTCGCCCAGTACGTGATCCAGGAGCCCGAAAGCCCGCCGGGGCCCGTCGTCGACCAGGAACGGACGGCCGTCACCTCGTTCCACGCCGGCGCGTCGCGCCGGTGGCTGCCGAGCCTGGAGACCTACGTGCGCTACAAGCTGCGGGTGACGAAGGACCCGCTCTTCGCCGTGAACCGCTATTACGGATACACCAACACGCGCACCCCGGAAGAGGAGCATCTTGTGGAGGTCGGCGGCACCTGGATCCTGGGCTCGAACTTCCTGGCCACGGCCAGCGTCGGGCTGGAGAACCGCCAGCACGATTCAGAGGTCGCCTATTTCCAGGAAGACGACTACCCGATGACCTTCACCCTCTGGTACGCCCCCACGCCCAAGTGGTCGCTCTCGGCGGGCTACGGCTTCTACTCGAACTGGATCGACCAGGACATCACCTTCCCCAGCGACACGCCGGCCGTGTCGGTCGGGGATACGCGGCGTTGGAGCTACGGCGGCCTGGGGCGCGTGGTCAGCGTGGGCGGCCGCTATGCGTGGACCCGACGGCTGAGCCTTTCGGGAGGCGTCGAGTACGTTTGGGCCCGTGATGCCATCGACCCGCTCGCGCCCTGGCCCGATTTGGACGAGAACTTCGACGTCGTCGTCGACCGCGCCCGCGTGACCGGCGGCGTCGACTGGCGCTTGGGCGAGGCGATCTCCGCCTATTTCCGCTACCGCTTCGAAGACTACGAGGACGCCTCCGTGGCCTTCAACAGCGGCACGGCCCACATGTTCCTCGCGGGCTTGAGCGCCGTGTACTGAGCTGGGAAAAACGGCGCCGATCCGGCCGCCGTCGAGGATCTCCGGCCTTGCGCACGTGCCGGGGGATTGGCTCGACAACCGCCTCCGGGCTGGCTAGAATGGCAGGCACGGGTCCGATGGTACACGGCTGCCATCATGTGCGGCAACTTCTGTTGAGGAGGCTCAGCCATGCTCAAAAAAATCGCATCCCCGACGCTGTTACTGGCGATCACGTTCGTGGTGTACGCCCAATCCGCGCTGAGCGAGACCATCGGATGGCAGCGGTCCCACCTCCTCCCCGCGGTACGTTTCGCTGCCGAGAACGCTGCCCCCGCGGAAAGGGGTGACGCCGGCGCTCCAATCAAGCCTGGCGATACGGCCGTCGTTGCGGCGGACGGAGTGCGATTCATGGTCGGGCCGGACGTGCTCGCGACCCTGCCCCGAGGCGCCTTGCTGTGCGCCACGCAGATCGAGGACTCCTGGGTTGGCGGTCATGTCGAGATCAACGGCCGGAGGCAACCCGGATGGGTCCAGCGGAGCGATCTCCAGTTGCTGGTCTCGACCGTAAGTGCCGTGATCCGGAAAGACGCGGCCGACGAAGCCGGCGCCGAGCAGACCGAACCCGCCGCCGAGGAGGCCGGAGAAGCCGAACCGGCGGCCGAACAGGCTGAACCCGCCGCCGAACAAGCCGAGCAGGTTGCCGAAGAAACCGAGCCCGCCGCGGAAAAGTCCGAGCCGGCTGCTGAACAAGCCGAACCGGCCGCCGAGAAGACCGAGCCCGCCGCCGAGCAAGCCGAGCCGGCTGCGGAAAAAGCCGAGCCCGCTCCCAAAGAAGTCGAGCCTGCCGCCGAAAAGGCCGAGCCCGAGGCGGAACAAGCCGAAGCGGCCCCCAAGAAGCTGAAGCTTCCTCTGAAGGAGGAAAAATTCGACCTCGAGACGTTGATCTTCCGCGACAACGCCGGATTGGCCACCCTCGACCAATCCGCCAGCATCGAGAAGCTCGTTCTCTACGGCGACGGCGTTACGAACACGGGCTTGAAGCACGTGGGCGCGCTAGCCCGGGTGGGCTTGTTGAGCATCGAGCAGACTCGAATCACCGATGGAGGACTCGCCCTGCTGGCAAAGATGAAAGACGTGCGATCGCTCCGTCTATGGCAGGATCGCTTCACCGACGCGGCCCTCGCGCGGATCAATGGGCTCACCAGCCTGCGATCGTTGGACATCGACGGAACGCAGGTCCGCGGCGAGGGACTCGAGCATCTCAAGGGTCTGGAAAAGCTGCGGTCGCTCACCCTCGGCCGTGAGATTCAGGACGCCGACCTCGAACGTCTCGCAGCGCTTCTCCCCAACCTCGAGGAGTTGGACTTGCGCGGCTGCAGGCAGGTGACCGACGCCGGCCTGGCGCACATCCCCGGGCTGTCGAAGCTCCAAGCCTTGTGGTTGCCCGATGGAATCACCGACGCCGGTCTGGAACCTCTGGCCGAGATGAAGGGCCTGAAGTCGCTGTGGCTTTCGGAACAGATCAGCGACGAGGCGAAGGGGGCCTTCGGGAAACAGCTCCCCGAGTGCGAATTTCTGCCCGGCGAGCCTACTACCGGGTCGGCGGACGCGGAGAAGTAACCGGCAGTCAAAGACACGAGAATCAGCTTCTCTTGCGGAAATTCGGGTGCCATGCCCTCGCTCGCGTGGGCATGTCTTCCGGCACCGGAGAAATCGGCACATGGCCCAACAAGTTTGGCCATGCCACCCCCCGCTTCTGGCTATCTGCAGAAAAAACGACTCACCGGCTGGACCCGCTCTGCGTGGCTCCCGCCGCCAGCAGCACGTCAGCCGTTTCGGTGTGTCCGTTTTCGGACGCCATCGACAGGGGCGTTCTGCCCAGCTTGTCTTCGACGCGAACCTGGGCCCCCGCTTCGATCAGCATCTCGACGATCTGGCGGTGACCATTGACCGACGCGCAGATCAACGGAGTCCAGCCTGCCTGGTCCTTGGCGTTGACGTCGGCCCCAGCCTTCTGGAGCAACTCGACCACTTCCGCGTGGCCGTTGTAGGCTGCGCTTCCCAGAGCGGTGCCGCCGTGCTTGTGGGCGGCATTCACGTCGGCCCGCGCGGCGATCAACATGGCGACGATTTTCGGGTGCCCGCACTTCCTTCGGGTGGCGTGCATCAGGGCGGTCCATCCGGCCTTGTCCCTGGCGGAAACGTCGGCGCCCGCTTTGATCAGCAGTTGGAGGACTTTGGGATCGTCGTGCATCGCGGCGTACATCAGGGGGGCCATGCCCTTCTCGTTGTCGGCGTTCACGTCGGCGCCGGCGCCGGCCAGCAGCTCGACCAGCTCCAATTGGATCGCCGGCCGACTCCGGGTCGCGTAGATCAACGCGGAATTGCCCGCGTTGTCGGCGGCGTTCACGTCGGCGCCCGAGTCGATCAGGAGCTTGATGGCCTCCAGGTCCCACTTGTACCAGACGGCCACGTCGAGGGCGGTCATCCCTCGGGTGTGCGATCCGATCGAGCGGGCGTCGATGTCGGCCCCGGCCTCGAGCAGACGCTTGACTTCCTCGGGCTCGACGTCGCTAATCGCGGCGCATAACTGGCGGTTGATTCCGGTGAACGTCCCGCAGGAATAGTGGCCGGCATAGCCGGTTCGCACCCCCGAAGAGGAAAGCGCGGCGCCGTCGAGCTTGGGCTCGATTTTGCCCGTTTCTTTCCGGGCTTTCCCGCCGGAAGCTGCCTTATGAGTATCCCCTTGGGGAGAAGCTCCCCACGCTGTGCAGGCCCACAAGAGGACGACGAAGACGAACCCTATCGACGCACTCGATCTCATCACACCCTCACCCGGTTCGCAACAAGGGGTCGACACTCCACGACCACAAGCCCTTTAACTAATCGTAACACATAGGTTGACCCGGGTTAATGGCCATGTTAAAGTTGACGGCTGGGTCACAAATGAGGCCCTGTGGAAACAACTTGAGGCCCAACCGAAGAACGAGGGGAGCCAACATGCTGAAAGCCACCAAGATTCCGTCGGCCGTCGTGGGTGCAATCCTGATTGTTGTCATCTGTTTTGTCGTCTTCTTCGCGCAAACAAGCTTGGTGATGGCAACGCCCGGTCTGCTCACGGCTTTCATCGCTCAATATCCGGACACGCGGGAGACAAAGCTCGCCAATTGCACGACCTGCCACATGCCGTCGAAAGAGGATTTTCTCAACGACTACGGGCTGGCGCTCCGGGAAGCCAAGATGAGCTTTGAAGAGATCGAAGAGATCGATTCCGACGAGGACGGCACCACCAATATCGAGGAGATCAAGGAGGAGAGATTCCCGGGGTCGCACGCGACCTATGCCGAGTACTTTATGTTCCACGTCGACTTCTCCGACGAGGACCCCGAGCTCGGCAAGGTCCATTTCAACCACGAAATGCACACGATCAAGGAATCGTTTCTCTCCAAGGGACGGTGTGCCAACTGCCACGGCAAGGACCTTTTCCCCAAGGTCTTCAACGACAACGAGTCGATCCGCCCCATCGCCCACCAGATTTGTTGGCGCTGCCATGAGACTTCGGGGAGCAAGCTTGCTCCCAAGGATTGCACCGGTTGCCACACGGGAATCAAGGACATCCTGGAAGACCTGAAGGAACTCCTGAAATAAGGAACTCCTGAGAGAGAGCCCGGCGGCGCGGGAACCTCGCCAAGCGGGTCGACGCACGGACAGATCCTCGCGCTCTTGCTCCTACCGGGTGCTCTGCGCTTGCCGCACCCAGCAGGTGCCGCAGAGGCACTCGTCGCGGCCGCACGTGGCGGCGACGTCGTGAAACTCCAGGGGGGCGATGGAGCCCTCGACGAGCCCACGCATCTTCCGGTACCCGGGGTGCCCGGTATCGGGCCATCCGCCCTGGGAAAGTTGCCCCCAGCCGCCCGCGGCCACAGCCAACGGCGCCTTGAGAACGCGGCTTTCGGAAGGCTCCGCCACGTTGATCAATGCCGCCAGGGGCTGCCGGGCCATGGCCGGCCCGAAGCACTCGCCGACGTGCTCCCGAAGTGCCCTTTCGCCCTCGGGCGTCGGATTGCGCCACTCGGGCTTGTTCCACGAATAGTCGCCGTAGAACATCGCGTTCAGGTCGAGCCAGTCAACGATTCGCTGGAAGCTCTCCCCCTCGATCTCAATCCGGGCGTTGCCCTCCGCGTCCTTGTGTCCGTCGAGCAACAGGCCCGCCAGGGAGCCGGCGTGCGCAAAATAATCTTTGGGGGTGCTGAAATCGGTTTCAAAGTTGCGCTGTGCGATCGCGACCAGCCCCGGACGATTCATCAACGATTCATAAGCGTGGCTGACGACCATCTTGTTGGGGCCCGGCCACGTCGGGTAAGGAAACGTGACGGGCCCGAGCGCACCCAGAAGATCAAGCTCGCCTTCCGTCTCCTCCAGTCCGTGGCAGCCGATGCAGTAGCGGTCCAGGACCGGCTGAACCGTGCGTGCAAAGCTCAGTCCGCCTTCGTAACGCGGCCCCGCGGGAGGTTCGAGGTCGTGGATCTTCGCACCGGCGGGCATCGCAACAGAGCGCGTGGCGGAGTTCCGCGGCTCATGGCACCCGACGCAACCAGCGATCTCACCCGGCTGCAGGTAAACCAGGGTCCGCATGCTCATCACGGCCATGCCGTTTTCGTCCAGAAGCTGAAACAGCAAGGGCCTGCCGGCGGGCGCGCGAAAGGCCACCGATCCGTTTTCGCCCACCGGCGCGGTCCCCTCAATGCGTTTCGGCATGTCGATGATCGCCTTCCCGCGGCTGGGCGGCGTCTCGATCGTTTGTGGAAAAAGGCGGACCACCCGCAAGCGCTTGATGCTGCCGCGGGGGATCGGCTGCGTCGAATCGTAGACGTTCCGGACGTAAAAGGTTCCCGCGGCTTCGTCTTCCTGGGTCGGAGCCGGCACGGGCAATGTCGGCGGCTTCGGACGTGGCTTGACCGGGATCGGCGAGAAGCACGACATGTCCGGATCGCGATAGATCAGCTCGCGCCCGCCGAGCGTGTCGACAAGATAGATCCCAAAGGCGTTCTCCCGCTGCACGGCGCCTTCACGCACGAGCGGATCGGGCGTGTAAGCGGCCAGGAACAGGTCCTCACTGAGCGGATAAGGGTTGGCGTAGGCGCCGGTCGGCCAGCCTTCCGTTTCCGGAAACTCGATCTCCGGAGTGATTCGCGTAAGGGGCGTTTGGCCCTCTTGCCCTCGGCCGGGATCGACAACCACGATCGACCCGGCGGTGTACCCGTGATGCGCCACGGCCGTGGTGACGATCTTCCGCGAGCCGGGGATCGCCCGGGGCTCGGCGGTCGTGCACGGGTTTCGCGTGTAGTTGCCGTAGACGTGCCCCGTGGCCGATCCGTCGGGCCGGGTGACCCACAAGCTCTGGAAGAAGGTGTCGTGGCGGTTAACGTAATCCCACCGGGTGTAAAGTACCCGGCCGTCGGCCAGCACGCTCGGCTCCCACTCGGGCGCTTCCCCAAAGGAGAGCCGGCAGATGTTCGAGCCGTCGGCCTCGGCACGGTAGAGCACGAAATTGGCGAAGTAGCGGCCGCCGTACTGGCAGCGCACGTGAGTCTCAAGCCGCGTGCTGGTGAACGCCAACCCGCCGTCGGGGAGATAGCACGGATCGAAATCCTCCACCAGCGCCGTCTGCCGGCCGTCGGCCCCGGCGAGCGGATCGGCGGGCGTGCCGGTCAGTTGGCGCAAGCCCGTCCCGTCTATCCCCACCTCGTAAATGAAGAACCGGCGCAGGTTGGGATCGCCCGGCGTGTGGTCGCAAAACGAGAACAGCAAACGGGTTGCGTCGAACGAGAGATCGGGATGGAGCACCGAGCCGACGGGAAGCTTCCCCTCCAGAAGCACGGTTTCCTTGGGATCGTCCTTCCACGAATCGAGCACGACCAGGCCGGGACCGGGGCCGCTGTACCGGCCGAGGTATTGGCGCGACTGATGTGAATACCCCGTCGGAGGGCGCTTGTTGATCAACAGCTTGTCGAAATC
>JBDRTC010000170.1:0-5750 GCA_043824335.1 Planctomycetota bacterium
ATTCGGTGTACTTCGTACACCCTACGTTTCTTTGTCGGTGCCCGTTTCTTCCGTTATCTTTAGATGCTTCCTGATCTCATTCTTGTCGACGGTCCAGCCATGCTCGGAGTATTCCACCTTGAAGACCTGACAGATACGAGATGTGAACTCATCAGAAATGATTTCAAGATGATACCAACCTGTATCGCCAGGCGATAGGAAAGCTCTTTCGCAAAAATCGCTCGGAGCATATAGCCAGGGCCTGAACCTTACTTCTTCCTTTCCGTTTTCTCTTTTCAGGCTGCCAAAGTCGATGACTTCGTTATTCACTATTCGTCTGACGCCTTTCCCAGGATCCGCGGTGATCGTGGGATTGTCTCCGGCGGCGGAAAAGGGCCAACAGTATTGCAGCGGCACGACAAACGACTCATCAGCCCGCTTGCCATCCTTATCAAGCCGCTCGAAGCGACGAAGCCGCACGCAGCAATTGACGGCGGGGCGCGACGATGTGTTCTCGACGCGCAGGTGAAAGTACCATTCAGATTGCGTCGGGACCCACTCAGGCTCGTTCTTGTGAACGACTTTCTCCAGTCGTAATCTAGGACCAAGGGCCCAGCGCCTGGCCGACTCGCCCCATATTGCCAAAAGCGCCACGGCAATCGTGCCAACGGCAACGAAGAACCCTATCACCAAATCAATGGCTGGCGCCGCAGACGCGGCCGGCACAGCAGTGCCCTGGTCTTCTAGAAAGCCACGGGGTAACAACCATGTGCCGAAAGCAAGAACCGCTGCCGCCAGCACAAACGAAAGGAGGGACGGGTACAGCACTAAGCGCCACGCATAACGCCACTGCATCGCGCGCCCACGCCCGCTTTCGGAGGCGTCAGAAGTCTTGAAGCCAGCCAGCCCACCCACTAGAGCAAATGCGATGCCCAAACAGGCGAGAAAGAAACCCGCCGCGGCCGCGCGCGTAACCGCCGGATTGCTCTGCAGGACAAAGAGCATCAAGGCGAAAAGCAGGACAGCAGCGCTCGCATTGAGGATCAACAGGACTCGCGTGATTTGGCTCCTGGCTTCGTCGGCTGAGGCGCGTTGCGGCCTCTCGGTCTTAGGGTCGCTGGCATTCGACGCGGCCATATCGTCCTCCTACCGTAAGAACCCTTCACCAAGCGGCCACGGGTGGCTGGGGTCGATCGAAGCGAGCCGCCAGGCTCCGCCTTTTGTGGCCGCACCTTATCCACACCATTCTGGCGGAATCTGATCCGGAATCAAAGGGGGCTCCTCGGCGTCAAGGAACCCGGCCGCACTGGACCACTTCCACCGCTTCGCCGGTCCATTGGCCCCTACCCGCACTCCTCAGACCAGCGCATCCATCTCCACGCGGGCCACCTCAAAGCCGGCTGCCTTCACTTGCGTGGCTGCGGATCGAATCGCTTCCTCCAGGGACTCGGCTTCCCGGTCGAAGGCGACGTAGGTGACGCCCTCCCGAGTCACCACCGTGCCGTCGTCGCATCCGGCCTCATACAACGCGTCGCAGTCGTCGTTGGTGACCTCGGCGACGGTCAAGACCAGCAAGAATTCGTACGTTTTCATGTTCAGTCCTCTGCCTCCGAGGGCGATGTCCTTGGCCCGCGTTTGTCCCGCCGTGCGGACACTTGTCAACTTCGCTCCGGATCTTCCGGGCGTGATTCTCCGGGCTTCTCGGCGTCGAATAGACTCTAACGATGCAACCTCCACGCACTCCGGCGGGGCAAAACAACTGCCCCCACACGTGAGCCCGCGCACCCGCTTTGACAACTCGCCAGCCCTTGCCTTCAGCGTATCGGATGGCCTCCCGGATATGCTCGTTCGGGTGCTGGCGCATCGGTATCGCGTCCCCCCACTATCACCCCATTATCCCGCTCTATCCGCGGTGATCATCGCTCGTCCGTGGCGAGGTGTCCGCCGAGGCGATAGGCCGCCGGGTGGCCGATCCGCAATCCGTACAGGATGGCTTCCGGTCGTTTGGCAAGGGCCCGCTTGGTCGCGTTGAGGTCGTCTTCGTCGATCTCGTACTCGCCGGTCTCCACGTCTATCACGAGGAATTTGCCGTCGTGCTCCGGCTCCACGCCGGGGCGTATCTGCTGGTCATAGAGCGCCTGGCCGCGCGACTGGACCTCCTCCGGCGTGTATTTGGCGTATGGCATGCGGGCGCACTCCCCGGCAATATCCGGTCCTCGTAACGATCCAAGGACGTATTCCATTATACAACGACGGGTGACCGGGGTCGAGCGAATCGAGCCCAATCGGCCCTTGGTGGGTTACAAGGTTTCCACGTCCCTCTCGACAATCAACACTTCCACCTGACGCAACTCCCGCTTCAGATCCTCCTTGAGCAGGGCCAGCAATTGGCGCGCTCGCGGCGCGTCCGACGTGAGGATGCGGAAGATGACGATCTCGTCGCGGTAGGTGACCCCGCCTGCCCGCCAGAAGCCTTCATTTGCCTGCGGGAAGAACGTAAGTCCGTCGAACTGATCGAGCAGGCGCCTTTTCAGATCGACCAGCTTCTCGGCCTCCACCGGAGAACCGTCGTTGTAATAGAGTGGTACGAACAGATCATATTCTTTCACCGGACCCTACCCCCTCCAAACCAGGAGCAGTCGATTCCCTGCCCAACTCGACGAACTGCACTCCATCTTGTCGTAGCCTGCGGGCGGCGTCCGCGCTGAGGACATAGGTCCCGTTGCGCAGCATCATTCCGGGTGAATGGCGCAGCAGAATGGGCAGCGCTTTCCGTTCCTCCTCTTCCGACATCTGGATGACGACTTTCATAGCATGTCTCCCTGAATTCGGCCCCACACCGAAGGTGCGCTTCACGGCATGTACTCTCTGAAATCGCTCAAATGAGTGTCATCCTCTTCGACGATTGTCAGCTTCCCAATCGCACTGCCCGGCTGGCGGGGGGTACGCGAGTTGGGAGATTCCACCACCAGTCGAGCGACCGGACGGTTCTCCTGCATAATCAGGACCTCTTCACCCGGCTTCAACTCGGCGATCAACCCTGCCAAATTGGCCTGGGCTTCCTCGATGGTTACTGTGGTCATCTCGAATTCCTCCCGCCGCGATTGTCTCCTTCCGGTTCTCCCTCACTTACATTATAGCAGCCGTCGCCCCTCTGTCCTTTGGCCGCGAACACGCCTCGGGCATTTCACCGAATTTGCACGGGAAACGCGGCCGGCACAGCCGGGCCCTACGTCGTTTCGTTCAGCCAGGAATGGATTCCGGAAAGGACTCGCGTTTGAACTCTTTGTGGATCCTCCAGTTCTCGCCGTCGTTCATCTGGATGAGGAGGCAGATGGAGCCGATCTCGATCCTTGAGAATGTTTGGAACTGGTCGCAAAAGAAGCGCGTCACCTGGGGGTCGTTCGCCTTGCCGGGGTAGGCGCGGAGGACGGTGAAGTGGGGGAAGTAGCTGTCGAGGATCGTGGGGCTGTAGAATTTTCGGGTCCGGTGCAGGCGGTGGGGTTCCGCGGCGCCTTTGGAAGGATCGGCGAAATACCGCTGGAGATAGCCGGAGCCGGTCCCGAGCAGATGAATCCGGGTGGCAATCACCGCGTGGAGCACCTTCAGGTGATCGTTCGCGTCGTAAGCCAAGACAACCGCCGGGCCACGGAACCTGACGAAATCGTGCTCGCGGCGCGTCAACGTGAACTTGTGGTCCGGGTTGAAACAGTTCAAGAGGTCCCTGATCTCCTGCTCGATCTTCAGGATGTCGAAAAGATGGAAGTCGATGGCGTCGCCGATCGTCAGGTGAAACCCATAGTGGCGGGCCTTGCCGATCCACGCTTCAGGGAAGCCTGGAGACGCCTCCGGATCCTCCAAAATGGTGGGGACGATCTCGCCCTTTCGCACGTCGTACCCGAGGACCGACGTGCCCAGGCGATACAGCTCATCCTCCGCGGGAGGCACGTAGTAGACGGCAAATTTCGCCAAGGCAGTTCTCCTCCCCGTAGGGTGCGTTTCACGCACCCTACGGACTCACAGCCGCGACAACGCCCGGTCGATGCGGGCGATCGAGCGGCCGCGGCCCAGGATGGCTAGCGTGTCGAACAGGCCGAACCCGACCGCCTTGCCGGTGACGGCGACGCGGATGGCGTGGACAATCTGGCCGATCTGGATGCCTTCCTCGTCGACAAAGCGGTGCAGGAGCTGATCCAGCATTTCGGCCTCAAACGGCTCGGCCGCGGACAGTCGGTCTTTGAACTTCGCCAGCAACGGCGCCGCTTCGGGCGGCTTGCGAAGACGTTTTTCAAAGGCTTTTTCATCGTAGGGCAACTGGTCGTCGGGCAGGAAGAAGTCGGCGTAGTCCAAAACGTCGCCGGCCACCTTGATGCGGTCGTCGGCCGCCTGGAGGATCTGGGCGAGCTTCGGCTTGACCTCCTCCGGCGGCGGCGAATCGACCAGCCCGGCCTTCTCCAAGAAGGGGAGCGTCAGGGCGGCCTTCTCGTCGACCGGAACCGCCATCATGTGACGCTCCTGAAACGCCCGGAGCTTTTGCGGGTCGAAGCCGGCCGGGGCCTTGTTCACCCGATCCAGAGAAAACGCCTCGATCAACTCCTTCCGGCCAAAGTGCTCGGTCTTGTCGTCCAGGGACCAGCCCAAGAGCGCCAGGTAATTGAGGATCGCCTCGGGCAGGTAGCCGACCTGTTGGTAGAAGTCGACGATCACGGGGTTGAACGTCTCGGGGTCGGGCTTGAGCCCCATCCGCTCGGCGATTTGCTGACCGTGATCGAGAAGCTGGGCAAAGTCGCGGTTCTTGAGGTACTTGGCCAGCTTCCGCTTGCTCAGCTTGGTCTTGCTCCCCGGCTCGGCCACGTAGGGCAAATGGGCGTACTGGGGCCGCCCGTAGCCGAGCGATTCCAGGATGAACACCTGCCGGGGTGTGTTGGAAAGGTGCTCTTCCGCCCGGATCACGTGGGTGATCTCCATCTGGTGATCGTCGACCACGCTGGCCAGGTGGTAGAGGCAGGAGCCGTCGGCCCGCTGGATGACGTGGTCCTGCTCCCGGGCCCAGTCGAACTCGACCCGGCCGCGGACGAGATCGTCGATCGCCAGCGTGCCTTCCTGGGGCATCTTGAGCCGGACGACCGGCTTGCGGCCCTCGGCCTCGAATCGGGCCTGCTCCTCGGCGGTTTCGGCCATCCAGCGGCGGCTGTACCGGAAGGCACGCTTCTCGGCTTCGGCCGCCTTGCGCTCGGCCTGAATCTCCTCGGTGGTGGCGTAGTCGCGATAGGCGAACCCCCGGGCGATCAGCTCCTCGACGGCCGCCTGATACCGCTCGGCCCGCTGGGACTGGTAGTACGGCCCGTGCGGTCCGCCCACCTCCGGGCCTTCGTCCCAATCGATCCCCAGCCATCGCAGGCCGCGGAGGATCGGCTCCAGGGCTTCTTCAACGTTCCGCTGTTGGTCGGTGTCGTCGATGCGGAGAATGAACCGGCCGCCCTGCCGCCGAGCGAAAAGCCAGCAGAACAAGGCGGTGCGGACCCCGCCGATGTGCAAGTACCCGGTCGGACTGGGGGCAAATCGCGTGCGAATCATGGGCAAGCCGGAATGATGAATTCTGAAGGATGAAGGATGAACGGGAGATGGCGAAGCGTGAGGGGAGCGGCCAATCCGTCAGGATACAGAATTTGGGGTCCGTCATCCAGGGGCCGTCGTACCGCTGGCCGCTCGCCGGGCGGTTCTCCCACGTCTCGCGGCCAGTTGGGGCAGCAGTTGTACTGCTGCCCCCG
>JBDRTC010000171.1:0-2291 GCA_043824335.1 Planctomycetota bacterium
CCTCGTCATCGACTCCGACCGTGGCCCAGTGAAGCTCTCCGAAGTCCAAGACCCCTGGCAAGAGACTGATTTTCTGGCTCTCGACGCGGGATGGCAGCGGGCAGCGGGGCAGAAAATAGCCCCCGACACAATCTCTCGTGGTTGGCTCGAAAGACCCAGAGGCCATGCCAAGTCATCGGACGTGATGGTGATGGCGACTTGGTGCCTCTTCGCAAGCCGCAAGCAAATCTCCGGAGTGGTTGCAGCCGTCGACAGGGACCAGGCAAAGCTCGACCGCGACCACGTGGAACGCTTGGTGAGACTCAATAAATGGCTTCAACCTATCCTCAGAGTCGACCAGTGGAAAATCACCAACGTCAAGACCGGCAGCACCCTCGAAATTTTGGCCAGTGATGTAGCCTCCAGTTATGGCTTACTTCTGGATTTTGCGGTTTGCGACGAGGTGTCTCTGTGGCCCAAGCGTGACCTGTTCGACAGCATCCTCTCGGCCGTGGCCAAGCGTAGTACGTGCCTGCTCCTGTGTGCCGGCAACGCGGGCTTTCGGGATTCGTGGGTCTGGAGTCTCCGGGAGTCAATCCGCACTGACGAGGCGTGGTTCTTCAGTCGGCTGGAGGGCCCCATCGCTTCCTGGATTAGTGAATCCAATCTCCAGGAGCAACGTAGGCTCTTGCCTCCCGTGGCCTATAACCGACTATGGATGAACTTGTGGAGCAGCGGCGGGGGCGATGCGCTGATGTCCGAGGACATCGACGCCGCTTTCAACCCCGCTCTTTCCCCGATGACCTACGCCCCGCACTGGACGTTTTGTGCCGGTGTCGACCTGGGGCTGAAGCGTCATTGTGCGTCGGTCGTGGTCGTGGCGGTTCCCGCCGGAGGCCGGAGCGGGCCTATTCGGCTGGCCCACCACAAGCTGTGGCGTCCTACGCCCGGCGGCAAGGTCAACACGCTGGAAGTGGAGCGGCACTTGCTCGACTGTATCGAGAAATTCGATCTTGAGCGTATCGCTTTCGATCCCTGGCAGATGGAGCACTTGGCCCAGCGGCTGGAGGTGTTGACAGACGAGCACCGAAGGAGCGCCGGCCGACGGTTCCATCAAAAGCCGTTCATGATGGAGATTCCACCGACCGCCGCCAATCTCAGAAAAACTGCCGGCTTGACGATTGAGTTTTTCAGGGACCGGCGTGTCCAGTGCTATCCGTGCGAACCGCTCAGGACCGACCTTCGCAAGCTGAGGTGTGAAGAGAAGAGCTATGGCGTCAGGCTGGTCAGCCCGGACGACGCAACGGGCCACGGCGATACGTTTAGTGCTTTCGCCCTAGCCCTGCTCGTCGCCCACGAGCTGGCCGCCGAAGAGACCGCCACGGTTGGCGTGGGCTACAGCGAGCCGGACCTCTTGCAGAGTTTGTTCAACATCACACCAGGCGAACACCTACGCCCGTCGGCCGGATATGACAGACCCGACGATGAGCTGATGCTATGGGCTTGGCGTGCAAGCAAAGGGCTCAGAGCGGAACACCCCTATCTATAAGGAGAAACCAGAAATGCCCCAAACCGTTTACACCCTAGACGAGTTCCGCGCCAGGCACGGCAACAACTCCACCTACGTGCCAGCCTACAATGCTCACATATTCGGTGACGCGGCTCATCTCATTCAAGAGGTGGCGCAACTGCCCCCCGAGCAGTACGAGCCGCCCGAGAACGAATACGCCAAACTCCGTCTGCTGGTTGCGCGTCAATCCGTCTTGGTCGCGAGAGCGCGAGATGAGTTCATGCGATACCGCCAAGCGGCGTATCTCAACGGCTGGGAGAATGCGATAGACGGCGTGAAGGCGTTGAAGAAATCACACGATGACCAATTCGCCGAATTGGAGCGCCTCCAATCCGAACTACGATCGACGCCCGAGGAAAGACAACGCCTCGCGCAACTCGCGCTGGCCCGCGAGTTGGGACAACGCCGACTCGAAGAACGCGGCCGAGCACAGTCGGCCATCGGTTCTATCGTACTATGTAACGAAGATCAGGGGCAAACGGTTAACCGTGAGGAGAATTAGATGTCTACCACCCTAGAACGTCACGTGCTTGTCGTCAACGAACGTACTTGCTCCGGTTGCGGGCGCCCCGTGTCCGGCTGCACGTGCAAACACACCAGCAACTACGTCCCACTCCCCGTCGCCAACTACAGACCGGGCGAAGTAGAGCCAATGGACCACCCGCAGACTTGGGACTTCGGCGAACCGTGCGATGATTGCCCCGGCCGGGAAATCGTCGCCAACGTTCCCGGCGAGCCGAAC
>JBDRTC010000172.1:0-8548 GCA_043824335.1 Planctomycetota bacterium
CGAGAGAGGACTGCCGTGATGACCTTCGTGCGACGATGGGCCGGGGCCCCGGCGAGTGTGAGGTTGTGCGCCGCTGTGCTCCACGGGCCGACGGGCCTGGAAGCGGCGGAAAAATGCAGCGACGGCTGCAAGGCGGCCAACGTGCTCGCCTGCCGAATGGCGAATTATGGGAAGTTTCAGAGTGCCGCCTGGCCTCATCTTCCGTCAATCGGGTTTAAGCACGTCTTCATGAACGTGATGCCGCCCGGGGAGGTCGAGGCAACCAAAAAGCTGCTGGCCGAGCACGGCTTGAAGATCGCCGTGATCCGGGGCGACACCGATCTATCGCGGCCCACCAGCGTCGACGAGTTGGCCGTGCAACTGGAGACGTGCGAGCGCCTGGGCGTCCGTTACATGTTTCTCTCGCCCAAGCACTCGGAGGTGAGCAAGGAGGTCGCCTGCGAGCGGCTGCGTCGGGCGGGCGACGTCGCCCGCCGGCACGGCGTGACCATCGCGCTGGAAACCCACCCCGACCTGGGAACCAACGGCGACGTTCACGTCGAAACCATGAAACGGATCAACCACCCGAACATCCGCGTCAACTTCGACACGGGCAACGTCACCTTTTACAACCACGACACCGACGCGGCCGCCGAATTGGCCAAGTGCATCAAGTACGTCGCCACGGTCGAGTTCAAGGACCACAACGGCGAGTTCAAAACGTGGAACTTCCCCACGGTCGGCAAGGGGATCGTCGATTTTCAGGCGGTGATGAAGGTCCTCGCCGAGCACGATTGCGCGGGCCCGATCACCATGGAGGTCGAGGGGGTCACCGGCGTCGAGATGGACGAGGCCCAAACGAAGAAGTACGTCGAGGAGTCGGCGGCCTATGTCCGGTCGCTGGGGAAGTTCGACTGACGACATAGGAGCCCTCCCGATGCCGCTTGCCGCAGAATCCCAAGTCCAGCTTCCCGACTACATCATGCTGGTCGGCTATTTCGTGCTGATGCTGGTCATCGGGGCCTATTTCTACCGCTACATGAAGGGAATGAAGGACTACTTCAGCGGCGGCAACACGATCCCCTGGTGGCTCAGCGGCGCCTCCTTCTTCATGTCGAGCTTCAGCGTGTTCGCCTTCGTTTCCTATTCCGCCCTGGCTTTCCGCTACGGTTGGGTGGCGGTCACGATCTACTGGGTGACGATTCCGGCAACGATCTTCAGCGTCGTGCTCTTCGCCAAAAAGTGGCGGCGGGCGCGGATCGACAGTCCGGTGGAGTACCTCGAAACCCGCTACAGCTTCGGGCTCAGGCAGCTCTTCACCTGGCAGGGCGTGCCGGTCATCGTCATCGACGACGCACTGAAGCTGATCGCCATCGGCACCTTTATCGCGGTGAGCATGAACCTGCCCGAGATCAAGTCGTTCAACCTCCTTGGCGTGGAGGTGCCGCTGGCGGAGCTCGGTCTCCACACGCCCATCCGGTACACCATGCTGATTTCCGCGGCGATCATGCTCTTGTACACGCTGATGGGCGGTCTTTGGGCGGTGGCGGTGACCGACTTCATTCAGTTCGTGGTGATGTCCGTCGGCATCGTGATCCTCCTTCCCTTGTCGATCCACCGGGCCGGCGGCATGGCGAGCTTCATCGACAACACGCCCAAGGAGTTCTACAACTTCGTCAACGCCGAGTACAACTGGATCTACGTGGGACTCCTGGTGCTCTTGTACTCGCTCGCCTGGAGCAGCGTGAAGTGGCCGCTGATCCAGCGGTACTATTGCGTCCGCGACGAAAAGGAGGCTCTCAAGGTCGGCTGGTTCGTGGTGTTTTTGAACGTCGTCGGCCCCCCCTTGATGTTTCTCCCGGCGATCGCCGCCCAGCAGTTCATGGGCGACGTTCCCGACGCCGAGGTCTATCCCCGGTTGTGTATCCTGCTCTTGCCGGCGGGCATGCTGGGGCTGGTCATCGCCGCCATGTTCTCGGCCACGATGTCGATGCTCTCAAGCGACTACAACGCCTGCGCCGGCGTGCTCACCAACGACGTTTACCTGCGACTGATCCACAAGGACGCCTCCCAGAAGGAACTCGTGCTGGTGGGCCGGCTGATGACCCTGCTGATCGGCGTCTTCGCGCTGGCGGTCGCGTTCGGTTTCGGCGGCACGTCGGGGGAAGAACTGTTCCGCTACATGGTCACGTTGTTCAGCATCGCGACCGCGCCGGTTGCCGTTCCCATGCTGTTGGGCCTCCTCTCCAAGAGGGTCACGAACCTCGGTGCAACGGCCGGATTCCTCTGCGGCCTGGCGGTGGGCTTGGGCCTCTTCGTCTACTTCTATGGACTGAAGATGCAATTCGGCTCCTATCTCCTGGACGTGGGCGGATTGCCGGAGCATGAGGAAACGGCCCTGTTTGCAGGCTTGGTCTGGAGCCCGGAAAAGGAGGAACTCCTTTTCGGGGCACTACGATTGAAGATGGAAGTGGTCCTCTTCGCGTGCAATACCCTGGTCACCCTGATCGCGTGCCTGGCCGTGAGTCTCTTGATGCCGATGAGCGCCGAAGCACGGGAGCGGGTGGATGCGTTCCACAAGCGGCTGGCCACCCCAATCGGCGAGCTGGCCGAGGACCGGGCTGTGGCCGAAGGCGGCCTGGCCGTCGTCTCGCCGTTTAAGGTCGTGGGCATTTCCATTCTGCTGATCGGCCTGATGATGCTGGGCATCCTCTGGTGGGTATGGCAGACGGGCGACAGGTTGGCCTTTTACCTCGACGTGGGCCTCGGCGCCGCGCTGGTCGTGATCGGCGGGCTCATGGCCCGGCACAGCGGCCAAGCCAAGGCGGAGGTTACCGAAGGAGCATAGCAAGCCCCGCGAGCCGCGGGGTTCATCCCCGCGCCGGAGTGACCCCCAGGATGAACCTGGGGGCTCGCCTGGCGATTCGATGAGTATTTTGGATCGGAAAAGCAAAAGGAGTGTCGGCAGATGGCGGAAACGTTGGCAATTCACGGCGGAACGCCCGTCAGGACCGAGCCGTTCCCTTCCTGGCCCGTCTTCGGCGAAGAGGAGGAGCGCCGTTTGATCGCCGCGCTCAGAAGCGGCCAGTGGGGCAAAATCGACGGAAGCGAGGTGACCCGGTTTGAAAAACGCTTCGCCGAGTACCACGGGGCCAAACACGGCGTGGGAGTCGTCAACGGCACGACCGGACTGCGGCTGGCGCTCTTGGCGTTGGGCATCGAAGCCGGCGACGAGGTGATCGTGCCGCCCTTCACCTTCCTGGCCACCGCCTCGTCGGTCGTCGAGGCCAACGCCACGCCGGTGTTCGCCGACCTGAACCTGAACACCTTCAATATCGACCCCGGCGCGATCGAGGCGGCCATCACCCCGCGCACCCGGGCGGTCATCCCCGTCCACTTGGGCGGCTTGCCTTGCGACATGGACCCGATCATGGAGATCGCCCAGCGCCATAACCTCACGGTGATCGAAGACTGCGCCCACGCTCACGGCGCCGAATACAAGGGGCGCCGCGTCGGCTCGATCGGGCATTTGAGCATGTTCTCCTTCCAGGCGAGCAAGAACCTCAACAGCGGCGAGGGGGGCATGGTGCTCACCAGCGACGACGAGCTGGCCGCCCGACTCTGGTCGATCCACAATTGCGGGCGCCAGCCCGACCGCGCTTGGTACGAACACTTCATCCTCGGCGGAAACCACCGCCTGAGCGAGTTCCAGGGGGCGATCCTCCACGCCCAATGGGACCGCTTCGACCAGCAGGCCCAAACGCGGGAGGAAAACGGCAGGTATCTGGGGGAACGCCTGGCACGGGTTCCCGGCATCTTCCCCCAGGCGCGCGACGCCAATTGCACCCGGCACGCGTATCATCTCTTTCCGCTGCGGATCGACCCGGACGTGTTCGGCGTCTCCCGGGAAGCGTTCCTCAAAGCCCTGACGGCGGAAGGGATTCCCGCGGCCGCCGCCTACCCCGTGCCCCTCTATCGGCAACCGCTGTTCGAGAAGCTCCTGTTCGGGCCCTACACGGGCTATCGCCGGGCGCGGCCCAACCTCGACTACAAAGAGACCTCTTGCCCCAACTGCGAGACGATCTCCTTCACCCAGGGCGTCTGGCTCGAACAGCGCATGATGCTTGGCACCCGCCGCGACATGGACGACATCGCCGGAGCCGTCGGAAAGGTCTACGAAAACCGCGAGCGTTTGGCCCAGACCGAGTAGTACCTTGTGACATCAAACTCTTGCACCGGAGAACGTCATGGCCAAGCGAGCCAGAGTGTTGATCCCCTTTTTGGCCGGGTGCGCCGCTTGTTTGGCGGTGCTGCTGTTGATCCAATCGCCCGGCGACGCCACCCCTTCCGACGCCCCAAGTTTGCAGCGTAAAGCAGCGAGCCCCGTCGTCCAAAGCTTCGACAAGGCGGAAGAGGTCAAGTTCTCCTGGGGTTGGATTCGGTGGCTGATGAGCTCCAAGATCGACCCCAAGGCCCAGATGACCTTCGGCATCGTGCACGTCAGCGCCAGCGTGCGAAACCCCGTGCACGTCCATCCCAACTGCGAGGAATGCCTCCACGTGCTCTCCGGCTCGTGCAGGCACCTGGTCGGCACCGAGTGGGTCACCCTCAAGGCGGGCGACACGGTCCGCATCCCCGCGGGGGTGCCCCACGTGGCCGAGACCCTCGACGAACCGATGCGCGCCGTGATCGTCTACAGCTCCGGCGAGCGGCAGTTCGTGCTGGTCGAGGAGGGGGAGAAGGAATAGACGACGTGCTGCGCCGTTCCGGTACGTTACTCCACGGTCACCCAGTGCGGCGTCGACCACGCCAGATGCCCGCGGGCCGCCTTCACGTTGCCCGGGTAGCGGGGCGATGTCCCTTGCTGGGCGATCCGCCAGTAGTACCAGTGCGTACCCGGCGAGAGTTGCGTGTCGTGGTGCTGGGCCGATAGCTTTACGGTGCCGTCCCCTTCAAACGTCTTCACTTCCTGGCCGTCGCGAAGAAGCGTGGCCGTTTGGATCGGGCGGGTGCCGATGACCGAGAGCGTGATTTCCACGTTTCCGTCGGCCGCGCGAACCTCCTGGCCCATGAAAGACCCGTTCGCCCGGCTGTCGAGCACGATCCGGGACCCGTTCGTGGCGTACACGCGGCGGTTGCGGATCGCGTCGAGGACCGCTTCGGCGGTGAGTTCTTCGGCGTAGATCCCGGTCAATCCGCCCGAGAGCCCCGGATTGCGGCGGTGGGAATCGCCGCAAGCGACCAGCCCGAAGCGGTAACCTTCGTCCAGCGCCCGGTGGACCCGCTCGGGGTTTCGGATGTAAATCCCCCATCCGGTGCTCACTTCCACGCCCACTTCCGCCGGATGGCCGGTGAGGTCCCAGGTGGCGTGTTGGGTGAGCGTGAGGCCGCCGGCTTCGAGCACGGCGTCGTTGAGCTTTTGGATGTCGTTTTCCACCTCGGGATGCCGGACCACCGGCCCGCCCGCCGGCGGATAAATGATTGTGCGATGGTTCGGATACGAGCCACCCGAATACGGATACGTCCAGTTGGCCGTGTCCGAGCGGGGCACCTCGGGCGACTTGGGCACGCGCGAGGTCCACTCGTAGCCGGGGAGCGCGAGGAACCGCCCTTCACGCGTGAAGGCGTTGGCCAGGAAATGGTCCAGGGCGAATTCCCCCTCGGTCAGGAAGGAGTCGTAGATGTGGTCGTTCTGGGTCATCACGACCACGTCGAGCTTGGCACGGTCCCGGGCGTAGTGCAACAGCTCGTCGGGCTCCCCCTCGGCATCGGCCGTCAGCCCGCTGTGGCAGTGCAAGTCACCCCAATAGAGCCGGTAGACCCGATCGCCCACGCGGATCTCGTGCCGCCGCTCACGTTCATCGGCAAAGGGCAGCTTTACGGGCCGCCAGCCGGGCCACTCGTCCTGGTGAAACGCGCTCGACGCGTTCACGTCGCCAATCACGCGGTGATAGAGGCGCCGCCCCTTGCGGGGTAGCTCGGAAGCCACGAACAGGAACTTGCTCCCGTGGGTCCTCGGCGGGCTGGCCAGGTGATAGTCGACGTAGCCCTGGTGTAAGACGACCGGCTCCTGCCAGCGGCCGCCCTGGTAGCGGCGCCCGACGAGCTCGCCCACCGCGGCCGGGGTCGTGCCGCGATGGTCCTGCTTTCGCTCCCAGAGGAGCCACACGGCGTCGCCGTCCTCCAGTAGAATCGGGTGGCGGCGGCGGCCCATGTACCCGCCGGTGGCCACGGGCTCCGGCTCCATCCGAGCGATGAGGCCGTGGGTCAAGGTGGCCACGGTGGAGTTGCCGTCGGTGCCGCGGAGGATTCGCCAGCCTTCCGAGTCGCGTACGGCTACGTGGAGCGTGTGCCATTGCGTGATCGCCCCTTCGCCGCCGATCACGTCTTCCACCTGAAGCCAGGCGACGTAAAGGCCCGAGCGTGCCGCCAGAGCCACGGGCGTGAGGCAATTCTCGCCGGGCGGCGAAATCTGCTCCGGCGCTTCGAGTTTCGGCACGACGGGCCGGCCCCACACGCTGTAGTGTCCGTCCCGATAACAGTCCCAGAATATCCAGGCACGACCCCCTTCTTCCACCGCGATCGCCGAGCGGAACGAGTCGCCGCCAGCCGGTAAAGCGGGCTCCAGCGGCGTCGACGCATCAGGCCCCAGCAGCGCCGCCCGGACGCGGAACCGGCCCCCCTCGTGGCCGCACCACGCAGAGAGAACGGCGTCTCGTCCCACGGCGGCCGCCGTGGGAAAAAGCCGGTCGCGGTTGCCGTCGCCAAAAGACCACTCCCCGGTCTCCTCGTTCCCCAGTCCCTTCTTTCTTATCTTTCCCAAAAGACGCCAACGCTCCCCCTTCCGATCGAAGCCGGCGCAGATCACTCGGGCAAACCCATCTGGCAAAACCACGACAACCGGCGATCCGTACGCTCCATCTGCTCGACACACTTCGTCGGCGGGCGCCAACTCGCCGGGCCCCAGCCGACGCGCCATGATGCGATCGCGCCCTCGAAGGTAGGCGTGCCAGGCGATCCACGCACTGCCGTCGGGGGCGACGGAAAGCGACGGCCGGGAGTCGTACGTCCGGCCCTCGGCGTTCACGACGAAATCTGCCGGCGCGGCTTGGAGAACATCCGCCAGGTACCGAGGCTCGACTCCGCCGGCAAAGCGAGCCGCGATCAGCCAGACGCCGAGCACCGCCAGACCGAACGTCAAACGGAAAACAGGATCGCGTGGGAATCGCATCGGCACGAGTCTCTCCTTCCGGCGGGGAGCCGGGAAATACGGCAAACGATCGCGCGAGAAACCACTTCCCCGTTTAGCTGCCGCCGGCACGGCCGCATTCTGCCTGACGGGCCTTTCCACCGCATGCCGCCGTACCGGCGGCGACTAAACGGGGCTCCTCCAATGTAGCCGGAGGATTCCGGGAACTCAAATGCGTGCCGGTTTGGTGCGGTCCCCTCCTCGGGCCGTCGAAAACGGGAAAAACTGCTGCCGGGGACTTCCATGACCTGCCGGGTCCGATTATCGTGGTTGGGGAGAACAACGCCGGAGGGATTGTCGAGAAACGAGCTGAGTATCCTTGTTGGAGCGACCCATGAATGCACTTCGTATCACGCGCAGAGAGGCGCTCTTCGCCGCCACGGGCGTGGGGCTGTCACTCTCGCCGGCACTTCGGGCCCTGGCGGCCGATGAGAAGCGGCTGTTCAAGATCGGTGCTTGCGATTGGTCCATCGGAAAGGCAGGGCAACCCGGCGCCCTGGAACTGGCGAAACAGATCGGGCTCGACGGCGTCGAAGTCACCTTCGGCCCGC
Source organism: Planctomycetota bacterium (assembly GCA_043824335.1). GTDB lineage: Bacteria > Planctomycetota > Planctomycetia > Pirellulales > Thermoguttaceae > JBDRTC01. The sequence continues at coordinate 7,780 of JBDRTC010000172.1, forward strand.
CCGGCGGCGAGCACGACCTCCGCAACGAGGAGGTCCGCCGGGAGTATCTCGACGCGGCCCAAAAGCACGACGTCGAGATCGCTTCGTTGGCCATGGGCGTGCTGAACCGCGTGCCCTACTCGTCCGATCCGAACGCCGAGCAGTGGGTTCGGGAGTGCGTCGAGGTGATGCCGAAGCTAAAGCAGAAGGTGGTCCTTGTGGCCTTTTTCGGCGCGGGGGACATCAAGGGCAAGCCCGACCTCCAGGAAGAGGTGATCCGCCGGCTGAAGCGCGTGGCGCCCGCGGCCGAAGAGGCCGGCGTGGTGCTGGGGGTCGAGTCGTGGCTCGACGCCGCCGACCACTTGCGAATCCTCGACGCGGTCGGCTCGCCGGCCGTCCAGGTCTACTACGACGTGGCCAACATGGAGAACCAAGGCTACGACCTTTACCAGGAAATCCGCCGCCTGGGCCGCGATCGGATCTGCCAGATCCACTGCAAAGAGAACGGCTTCCTCTTGGGCAAAGGCCGCGTCGACTTCGTCAAGGTCAAACAGTCCCTCGACGAGATCGGCTGGACGGGCTGGCTCATCGTCGAAGGGGCCGTCGGCCCGGGCATGAAAATGTTCGACAGCTACGTCCTCAACCAAAAGCACCTGCGATCGATCTTCCCCACGCGGGCGTGAAGAACGATCTGCCGCGCGGCGAGGCCGTGAGACCCGCGCCGAGCGCGGTTGCGGCCGTTTAGGCGTAACTTCGCGGGTGGCAGCGACGATTTTGCGGAGTGGACGTT
>JBDRTC010000173.1:0-2761 GCA_043824335.1 Planctomycetota bacterium
CGCATGACCTCCTCGACGGACTTCTGCATTTCGAGTCTGGGAGTGCCAGCCTCCTGACAGCCCACCGCAGCCGTGAGCATGGCACAACACACGAAACGTGCCCATAGCGTATTCACGTGTCCTCCAGTGCCGACCGGTCGGCCTGCGCATGAGTGGCTCAAGGGACAACGCCGGACGCTCGGGCGGTGGCGCGAACACTCTTGTCCGCGCGCAGGGCGCCCCCACCGTGCCTCACCCCGCGTGCTCGATCGCGGCGACAACTGCCCGCAGCCCGCCGAGCCCCTTCCGCTCCGCGGCCCCGGCCTCGCGGACGAGCGCGGCGGCTTCGGCGCTCTCGAGCGTCGTCTCGCCCTTCGGCGGCGGGAAGGGATGCCCGAAAGGCCTCCATCTGCTTGGACCTCCGCCGTGGCCGGACCCCATCTGCCTCAGGCAGGCGCCCTATCATTGGCCGGCATCCTACAGACGAGCCCAGCACCCCCACGGTGCGCACCGCCGAGTTGGTGTGGGAGCACAGCGATAGGCCCGCAGCCAGAGCCGGTTCCACGAATAGCGCGGTAGCTCCAGGCGAGACCCCTCCCGAGAGGCCTGTATCTGCTGTTGAGGGTGCAGAGCCTGCACCACTGGTTCATGGCCTCCTGCACCTCTGCCGCCAGATCGCCGTATGCCGCGGACACCGCCACTCCGCGGACATGCAGGTCGGGCAGGGCAGAGGCGAGCTCGTGGATGCGAACCTTGAGCTTCCCAAGTTTCCCATCAGCGTCGAGGCTCCGAAGGGTGCACTCGATCCCAAGCAGATAGCCTGTGTCGGAGCCGGCGATGGTGTAGTAGACCAGGTCCTCGGCGCCGTCGTTCTGCAGCGGGTGGGGCTCTCCGGGACGGAAGAGGAAGGCGTCGCCGGGCTCGAGCCGGGTGCTGCCGTCTTCGTGGCGCACGACGCCATCTCACGCCGCTCCTTCGTGGGCCATGGGGTTCATGACCCTATCCGGCCGGATGATACGCAGGGTACCCGGCCTCTCCAAGGGGTTCCTCCGAGGCGGTGCGGCCCGGGGCTCAGGCGGTGTCCAGGATGCTCGTCATGGAGGCCCGGCCCAACGGAAAGGGCCCGCGGATCTCCTCGATCCGCGGGCCCTGGTCGGTGTGGGGCTGGGTTAGGGGGTAGAGGCCTCAGTGGGACGCGGCGCGGGTCCCCGGCTCCGCCCAGTAGGGACCGCCGCGGATGCGGGGCCGCCGCCCCTGCCCGATGGCCTCGGCCAGGGCGCCCAGGTCCGCCGCATCCCTCGGCAGCCAGCCGTGCCGGCCGGCCCAGTACTCGATCTCCCGGGCCCGCAGCGGCTCCCCCGCCTGGTGCAGCCGCAGGAATTTCTCCTTGGCCGCGTTGCGGTCACTGAGATGGGTCAGGCCGGTGCTCAGATTGGTGCGCCGGGTGATCGCCTCCAGGGCCCGGACCACCACCGCGCGGCGCGGCCCGCGCCCCGGGGCCCGCGCCTGGGGTGGCAACCGCCTCGTAACCGTTCACGGGCAAGAGATTTCTAGAGCGTAAAATCGACGCTGCTGTTATTATTCGGTCATGTCAAGCAAAGACGACCTTATCGCAGCGCTTCGACTGACCATCGAGCAGCAGGCGACGACGATCGAGGGGCTGGAAAAGCGCCTGCGGGAACTTGAATTGGCGCTTGCGCGGGCCCGGAAGGACTCCTCCAACTCCTCGAAATCGCCGTCCAGTGACATCGTGAAGCCACCGGCAAGAAAGCAAAGCGCCGCCGGGAAACGCAAGAAAGCGAGCCGCGGCGGGCAGACGGGGCACACGAGAAAGCTGCGTGAGCCGCTGCCGCCTGAGCGGGTTGACGAAGAGATCATCCACGAGATCAACGACGCTGAGGTGCGCGAACTCAAGCTTGTGGCAACCGATGAATTCGAAATCGTACAACACGTCGAGCTGCTGGACATGCCGATCCATGTCACCGAACATCGCCTGAGAAAGTATGTGAACCTCGACGGCGAGACGTGCTTGCCCCACGTGCCGGAGCTTGCCGGCCAACCGATCTTCGGGCCGCGTTTGTTGGCGATGATCGGTTGGCTCAAGTCTCGGGCGCATTGCAGCTACTCAACCATCGCGTCATGGATGAGCGAGGTGCTGAGGATTCCGGTGTCGCGTGGCTATCTGGCGAAGCTGTGTAACGGTGTGATCTCCGCATCGTTGAGCGACGCGCACCAACAGCTCAAGCAAGCCATTCCCGGACAACCGCAACTGGGCAGCGATGAGTCGAGCTTGAAGAACAACGGCAAAAAGCACTGGATCTGGTGCATCACCGCGCCGTTGTTCACTTTGTTCCACATCGCCTCCAGCCGCTCGCGGTCGGTGCTTGAAGAACTGATCGGTACGGACTACGAAGGAGCCGTTCAGTTCGACTACTTTTCGGCCAATTGCTCGTTCGCGTGGAACTTCGACATCAGGGCTCAATACTGTTGGGCTCATCTGATTCGCGACATTCGTTTTTTGGAGAAACATCCCGACAACAAAACGACCGCGTGGGCCGAGCAGTTGCTGGATCGGTCGCGTCGGATGTTCTCCGCCTGGCATCGTCGCGACCAGATGACCGGCGAGGGGTTTCACCGTTCGATGATCACGCATCGCGACCGTTTTCTGGAGGTTGTCCTCAAACCTCCTGATTTGAATGAAGCTTCGAACCTGACGGAGCGATTTCGAACGGTCGAACTTGAAGACGGTAGTCACTACGACATGTCACAGGACTACTTTCGG
>JBDRTC010000174.1:0-3179 GCA_043824335.1 Planctomycetota bacterium
TAACCTGCGAGTAGTACAGCCAATATCGGCGGTACGGTAAGTATCAGGGGCGCGATGGTGGCGTTGTCTTCGGGCACCCGCAATCCAGCAAAGATGATCAGCGATGCCTCGAATCCCAACGACAAGGCCAAATAGATGATCGCAAAGGCCCAGGCGTTTCTGCGAATGGTCATAGGTCCAGTTTCCGTCCGTTGGTTGAGTACGGCTGCCACTAGTATCCCCCACCTTCTCCGTGATGAACATCCGCTGGTAGTCGTGGTAAGCCGGCCGCTTCCGCCCAACGGAGTTTAACAGCCCCGTCTTTTCGGCATAGTCCCCCAGGGCGAAAACGCATACGCCGCAGATGTCCGGCTGCGACGTAGCCCAGGTGGTCACCCGCTGAATATAGCGGCTTTGGGCTCGCTCGCCGCCCATTGTCAAAGGCGACTGGCCGAACTCGAACACCCAGTGCTCCCGGCCTCGGCCGTACCGTTCGATCCACCCTTGGACTTTCGACAACTCGTCTTCCATCTGCTCCCGTGTCTGAAACAGGGCATAGAAGCTGAACCCCACAACGTCCACCGGCGAACCGGGCTGGCAGACTCGCTCGTACAACGCCCGGTCGTCCTCGGAGTGTCCCAGGTAGACGGCACAGCGCACGTCGGGGTCGGCGTCGTGAACACTCTTGACAGCCGCCCGGAGGAGTTCTTCCCACTCTTGAGCAGAATATGTGGCCCGCGTGACCACCACAAACGCACCGTAGGGCTCGATGAAAGGCACCAGAACATCGGGCCGATACCGGGTGGCCAAGAATTGATGGAAGGAATGCATCCCGGCCAGAATCTCCTCCCGACCGGCCGGAGGGTTGGCAAACCAGGTTTCCGGAAAATCGGCGGTAAGGATGATGGTTACGTCCCGCCGGCGGAGTTCGTCCAGGAAGCGTCCCAGGGTGGCGGCGGCGTGCTCGTTGATCATCAGTGTATCGTGAAGGAACAGGTTTACGGCCCGTGCGCCCAAATCTTGTATCCGGTCCAGTTCGGCTTGAAAGTGATCCTGCGTGGGGAAGGGGTCCCGCTGCACCCGGAGCACAGCACCGCTACGAAAATCGGACCGCCGCTGCGGCCGTACCGCCGCCGGCATCAGACGCCGCCAACTGGCGGCGATCTCATATCCGCGCGGCAAGAGAACGAGGTTCAGCCCCAGAAGCAGCAAACAGATCACGGCCGGCACGACGTTCAACCGGCGCGTCCGTTTCCGCGCCGGGCTTGCCGGCAACAACAGAATTGGCAAGAGGTTGGCGATGGGAAAGAAAATGTACAAGAAATTGACCGTCAAACTCTGGGCCATGGCGTAAGCCACTTGCACACCGTCCAGCGGGAGGCCCAGCGGCATGCCCAAGTAGGCCAGGTAACGGGTGAGATAAACCAGACCCAACCACAAGTTGAACAGGCGACGCCGTTCCAGAGCAGCAACCCCAGCATCAATGGTAAGTAGAGGAACAAAAGCGTGTTGAACATCTCACTGGTCTCGCGGGCTGGGCGGTTTGGTCGTTCAGAAGTGGGCAAGACCTGCTGTTGGTCTATGCACCCACTTCCTATTCGCCGCCGCGGCGTGCATCTTGCGGGGAAAAAGAGATTCCGTACCCCAAGAAAAGAAGTGTTTCGCTACGATGTGGCAGCCAGCCCGTGGAACAGAGGTCGTCAGGCTGTCCTCAAGCGGCGCTGGGAGAGTCGCAGGATCGTTTCGGTGGTGGACTGTCGGCCGGGTAATTGCGTATATTAACGGAAAGCAAGATCGGGGTCGAACAGCGCAGGCGTCGTGGGGAACGGCGAAGGAGTGGCCTGCCCTTCAATGCGGCTGTCTCCGGCGGTGTCCAGCCGAGCAGTCCATGGGGAATCGGGGATAGGATGGGAGTTCTTGATCATGTCGCACATGAGTGGTAGTCATCAGCCACTGACCGAAGAGCTGAGGGAATACCTCCTGGCCAAAGGAGCCGATCTGATAGGTTTCGGCTCGGTGAAATTGATGCAACGGGCTCCTGATATCATGAGGCCGAAGCGCTATCTGCCGGATGCGCGGACCATGATATCGATCGGCCTGGCGATCAATGAGGCGAGTTGCGACCTCATTGCCCAGAGCGTCCGAGAATATTCCGTACCGGCGTCCTACCACTCCTATCAGTTGTTCACCTTGACCTTGATCAATCCTCAGCTTGATCAGTTGGCCTATCATGGAGCCAAGTTCCTGGAACGCCGCGGCTTTCGGGCGTACCCTTTTCCGGCCAACATTCCGCATGTCTTGAAACCGACCGAGCAATACCCCGGTGGCCCCGGGGACATTTCTCACAAGCACGTTGCCGTGGCCTGCGGGCTGGGCCAAATCGGCTGGCACACGATGCTGATGACCCCCGAGTTCGGCACCCGACAGAAGCTGACCAGCATCGTCACCAACGCCCCGCTTCAACCCGACTCCATGCAGGACGAACGACTTTGCGATCCGGGGGCGTGCGGATTCCAATGTGCCCGGGCATGCCCAACGGGCGCGATACCCAGAAGACCCGACGACAAGGTGAGCATTCAAATCGGCGGCAAAGCCGTGGAGTATGCCAGGCTGGTGGGCTGGAAATGCCGATGGGGCTGCAGCGGGATGCTGAAGTGCACCGGTGGCTACAAGGATATTCCCATGCCGGAAACCGAGCCCACCGCCGAGGAACTCTTGCATTACAAGGCGAAAATGGATCCCTGGCAGGAGAGAGTGAAACGATATAGCGGACTGACGCCCTATTGTGGAAGATGCCTTTGTATCTGCCCCAGGCAGGCTAGCAATCCACTGAAGAAGACGGAAGTCCAAGAAATTCCCGGCTGAGGAGAAGAACATGACGCTTTGCGGCACAACCAGGTGGATGTCCAAAATGCCGGCTCTCGTGATTCTCCTGATTGGGGGAGCATCGCTGCTCGCTCAAGACGAGCCGACGCGTCCGCCGCGGTCGCTGGAGGAAAAGATGCAGCGATTCCAGCGACACGCGGAAAAGTGGCAGCGCATCAGTTGCATAATGGGGGAGTTCCAACCATTGGTGGAGCAAGGCCAGTTCGAGCGGGCCGAGGCGCTCCTCGATCGTGCTCTAAGCATGCTCGAAGGAGGAGCCAGAGACCCGGGAAACTTGGAAGACCTCAATCGATTCCGTCGGGAAGTTGACGAGA
>JBDRTC010000175.1:0-8389 GCA_043824335.1 Planctomycetota bacterium
GGCTTGCCAAAGTTGCCCGCGGTCGCAGCGCTCCGCAGTCTCCCAAAGGGCATGATAGTCTTCGTGGAGCGCCAACACCGTGATGTTGAGTTGAACCATACTCAACTCCGACCGCTCGGCAAAATCAACCAATGTTCTCCAGGCCTTGTCCCACTGCCTGTCACCTTGCAGATGTGTGCACAACTGGCGTGATTGTTTGGCCGTGTTGTCGTCGAGCGGAATGAGCGACCACACGAAAGTCCTCAGCCGCCGACACACCAACAGACATTCGGTGTAGCCAAAGACCCGCGTCGCGACGAGGAGTCCGATGACGATCACCACGATGACAAGCGCCAAGGTCTCATGGTGATAATACACGCTGGCCACTGCTCCCATCGCCGTACAGGCACAGAGCGCGCTGATCCATGCTACGGTCCCAAGGCCGTTGAGACCGAGTCGCTGTAAACGATGGTGTAGATGGGCTCGATCGGCGATGTAGAGACTCCGCCCGGTCAGCTTGCGACGGAGGATCGCCATCGTTACATCCAGTATCGGGATGGCCAGGATCGCTGTCGCGGGGACCAACGCAACGGTGGCGGGTGCTTCCGATGAACTTCGCACGGCGATGGCCCCGACGACAAGGCCGATCAACATACTCCCGGAATCGCCAAGAAAGATGCGAGCCGGCGGGAGATTGTAGTTGAGGAATCCCATCAGGCTCCCGGCCATGACCAGTGCCACCGCCGCGTCCGTCTGGTGACCCGTCAGCGCGGCCAGACACGCCAGAGCCAGGCTCAAGATCACGCCGACGCTGCCGGCCACACCATCCGCGCCGTCGAGCAGGTTCAGGGCATTAATCGCTCCCAGCATCCAGAACAACGTGAACGGCACGGCGAGAAGGCCAAGTTGCACCTTCCACCCCAGGATCTCCACGTTGCGAATGAGCAGGCCTGAGAGCATCAGGATGCCGACCGCTACGATTTGGCCCGCCAGCTTCTGTCGCCCTTTCAGTTCGGCGCGGTCGTCGAGCAGACCGACACCACAAATAGCGACGGCGGACCACGCCAACCCCGCCAGGAAGGATGCGTCCGCTGGCAATATCTGGCTCCAGCCATTCCGCAAGCTCAGCAAGACCGTCAGCGACAGCACGCCAGCTACCAGGACGGAAACCCCTCCCCCCAGAGGAATGGCTTGGCTGTGGAGCTTCCGGTCGACGTCAGGCCGGTCAACCAAACCGAATCGTCGGGACATCCGGATGACCGCCGGCGTCAACGAAAGACTCGTCAGGAAAGCCAGAAATGCGGTGGTCAGAAGTGCAGTCATGGAGCGAAGTGGTGACTAACGTCCTATTTAACGGCGCAAACGCCACAGCGATCCGCTAAGACCCGGCAGAGTGGCGCCGTAGCCTGCAGGCGTTCAGTTCGTGAACCAGCGAGCGATAGTCCTTGCAGTCGGGGGCCAGCAATGCGCAGAGCCTCGCCTCCTCATACGCCTGTTCGATTCGGCCCTCCTGCTCGAGCAACTTCGCGAGTTTGAATCGCCACTCAATTTGGAGCGGATCCAGCTCGATCGCCCGAATGTAACTGGCGATCGATTCCTCGAACCGGCCTTCGACCTGATATGCCACGGCGTGAAAATGATGCCACTGAATCTCCGACAGTTGACTGCGATGGGAGGCGACGAGTTCTTTCGCTCGTGCGACGAGCAGAGCCCGCTCCTCCTGGGACTGCTCGCCGGCGTAATCCGTTCGAGCCAGCTCGATCAGCAATTGCGGTGAGTCGGGCAACACCCTGTTGATGATTGTCGGCAATTCCATGCGAGAGCGAGCCTCGGTGAGGATCACGTCCTTATAGCGCCAGCTAAGATCGAGACTCCGGCGCCAATACTCGTACATCAGTTCATCCAGCCAGGCGTGCCCTGCCAGCGCTCCGGCCGCGTACAACACGTCGGGGTCCCCCGGGGTCAAATGCACGGCATTGCGCAGGTGTTTCTCGCCGGAGGGGGAATTTGGATCACGAACGAAGGATAGGGCGGCAAGCTGTAAGTCAATGCGCGGCAAAATAGGACACGCCCGCTTCGCCGCCACTAGATGCTCGATGGCCGGCTCAAGATTGCTCTGGACGATGAGATCGCTCCGCAGTTTCTCGAGTCGCGTGACGTCTCCCAACCGATGGTACGCGTTTGCCCGTTGATGAAGAACTGCCGCGCCGGTCAACTGCCAGTACTCGCTCTCGGCGCCGTTGGGAGCGGTTGGTCGCTCTTGCGGCAAGAGGCGGTAGGCTTCGAGACGGTACCGATAGATCCACAGCTCAGCCAAACGCACTCGCAATTCGGCGTCGTCCGGACGCCCGGCGGCGGCGCGCGTCAACCGGCGGATGGCCACGTCGGTCTGCTGAGCTTCCAGTGAATCCGGCGAGACCAATGGTGGAACTTCTCGAACCGCGGCATAGGCACGTGCTGCGGCCGATACTTCGCGAAGCCCAAGAACCCCGGAAATCCCCAAGGCGCCGACAATGAACAGCACCATCCAGCGCGACTGCAAGACAAGAGACCTTCGGGCAGCGCCGCCTTGATTGGTCCTGCTGCAAGAAGCGGCGCTTACCATTCCGCAGAGCAAGGTGAACAACATCATGTTCGCGGGGATGTACAGCCCGAAGTCAAACAGCACGGCGCCAAGGCACAAAGAGATGGCGGCCATCGCCAGATGGGCCATGCTGAGGCGGGTCGCCGCCGGATAGAAGCTCAGCGTCGCGTGGCCCGGTGTCCCATCGACGCTCCCACGGATCTCAGGGTGGGGAATACCGGGCTCGACAGCCTGGAGCCGTGATTCGGAACCGATGTGTCTTGGCTGCAGATTGATCAGTCTTCCGATCGGCGCGAGTTGAATTGCCCCCAAGGCAAGTGCCGCGGCTAAAGGAAGAATAGCGACCGGCAGGTGGACTGATCCGTGCCTTCCTTTCGTCGGGGAGATGAGAAGGCCGCAGATCCAGCAGAAGAGTCCGGCGACTACTCCACAATAGAGAAGACGTGCGACGGGCAATGCAACGCCGCCCGAGAACCAGGGGGCGGCCACGACGACCGCCACGATACAAACCCGCGCGGCATGAAACAGAAAGTCCTGCCTCCGTGACGAGGGGACGGCCCTTGTTTGTGTGCAGCATTCTCGGGTCGGCGCCGGCAACGGGAACCCTTACTCTTCTAGCCACGGGTCAAACAACGGATTCGGAGCCGCGCCTACACGCATCAGCAGATGCGCTCAACAAAATGGACACCGCAGGCTGCTTACTCCCTCGATCGCGAGACCTGCCCAAAGGCATGGATCGGTTCGCGCAGGGGTCCGCACCTGCGGCGCCCAGGACTTTTGTACAAACGTCGAGTCTACGGGCTGAAGGGGCTGGCAACGTGATCGTGGGCAACCGCCGTCCCAATTCCCACGCCAACGGCAGCACCAACTCCCGCTCCCAGCAGGGCCTCAGCCAAGCTGCCACCACCGAAAGCAGAGCCTCCGGCTCCACCACCGGCCATCGCGCCTGGTCCGCCGAAAAACTCGGCGGGAGGACCGTCCATTGGCGGCAAATCCGGATCTTCCTGGAAAAGGACCTCTTGCACGTCCTGCAGCGCAACCAGCGATCCATCGAGCATTGCGGGAACGTCTTGCGATTGACGCGAGTTGCCCACGGCGCGGAAGCCAGGGTTTCGGCCGGCAAGCAACACCACTTCCCGCGGCGGCAAGACCAGGATGTCGAACGCTGCGAATCCGTCGGGCCCGATGGCGACGACGGAATAAGCGCCGGGTTCCAGTCCGTTCAGTTCAAATGCGCCGTTTTCGTCGACCTTCGTTCCGCCAGTTGAGACACCGTCGCGAATGAAGAACACCGTCAGCGGACTTACCGGGACAGGCCGCCCTGTCTCAAGATGCAGTCGCCTCATTCGGCCTGAGAGGCGTCCCTCCTGGCCGAGCCGCACCGCATGCACACCCATCGGGTCGTGGACTGCCGTTGTCCGAACGTGTGAACCATTACCCTGTTCCATGGCATTCGGCGTCTCCGAAGTCGATAGAGCGAGGCGTGGACGAACGCGGACGTGCTCTTCAAGCAGGCGCTCCAGGGCCCCGAAGTGGTTCGGCGGCACTGCTACAAGGTTGATGGCGTGGACAGGCGTGCTTTCCCGTGTGGCCTGGCTCCACTGAGTTACGACCGCATGCGGGAAGGCGTCATCGACGCCGTCGGGCGGAAGGACGTGGATGCTGGAAGCAGCGAATCCGCCGCTCCCCACCGCGATCAGGGAGTAAACGCCAGGCGAGACGTTCATGTGAAACACGCCGTCGCTATCCAGATCGGCTTGGGCTACAATTGCTCCAGACTGCACAAGACACACCGTCACGGCATGGGCCGCGAGGGGAACTTCAGACGGGCGGACGAGGATCGCCACGCGTCCCAGAAGCTGACCATCCTCGGAGAGACTCACTTGGAGCGGGTGGACAGGGCTTTCTTGTGGCCGGACTCGGGCGACGCGTAGTGGCCGGACTCGGGCGACGCGTAGGGGCCGGCCGGACACCGTCTCGCCCCGCGGTTCAGGTACTACAAAGATTAGGGGATCGATTGCACCCTTCCGCTCCGTATCTGCCCGACCACCGACGACAGTGGCGTCTCCCTGGGGTCCAGCCGAACTGGCACTAGACGCCGTAGCGACGATTGCCAGGATTAGGATCGTCAGACGTGCGACGGTTCTCACGGTTGATCCTCGAGCCTTCATTGGCGGGTCCTTTCCATGCCTCGTGTGTGGTGCGTTCGTTTTCCATCTCCTCTTTTGCCTCGACAAGGCCGTACGTCAAACCGAAGCACAATCACGTAATGCAAGCGACCTCGCGAGAAAACGTGTCAGGATGCCTCACGCCGGACTCCCGCACGTGCAGATATGGCACACCGACAACGCTCGCATGGACCGGTAGGTCGCGTTAGCGAACGGCCCCGTTAAGCAGGAAATTGAATTGGAACATGTTCAAGAAGGTGTTATAGAGCTCTTCGAACGGCGTGTACCGGACGACAATCATGTCCTCCGGCTGGATGAGGATTCTCTGGGTGGGGTCGGTCAGCGCTTTGTTCAGGTTTACCCGAATTGGCACCTGGCTGCCACAATCCAGCTTTCGCACGACGATTGCGCGCGACGGAGACAGACCGTCAGAACACGGACACGGTTGTTTGTCTCCAGCCGTTGTTCGACCGTCAAGGGAGCCCCGGATTCGATCAAGAGACGAATTTGCCGCAGGTCCCTGGAGAGGCCCGCTCCATCCTCGACTTCGATGGTGCGTGAGACGCAGTTGGTCGTGAGCGCAGCGTAGCGAGCTGAATCATCGCCGTACACAAAAACGTAATTGGCAAACAGCGGCAAATAGGCGGTTCGCAGGCGTCCCGACGGAGAACGGCGGGGCTGCGGTACTACGGGTCCGTAGAAGGGAACATCCATTGCCAGCAGTTTCCGCATCATCTCCTTCTCACGTCGAGAGCGGGTAAAGAACACCCACCATTGGTGGTCGTGCTCCTCTCCCTCTTCTCCCAGCTCTTCACGCTCCAATAGGTCCGCAGGGTAAAGATCGATTTCGCGTTCGAGAATGGGCATTGGGCGCGTTTCCCCTCCATGAGTGCTTGGATCAAGAAAAGGTGGGACCGGAGATCGCGCTCTCGGCCCCGGCGCAGACTCCGTTCTTTCCGGCGACACGACTCGTCCGATGAGGCTGTTCCTAGCGATTTAGAGGACTGTATCGGTGAGCCACCGGACTTGCCTATACCGGTTCCAGCTTGCGTGGCGGAGATTGTTGGTTTATGTGTCCGTCTGTCTCACACGTCACAACGACCTGGAACGGGACGCCACGCATCGCGGGCCGAGGCCGAGACGGGCGCGTCTCGAAATCGAGTTCGCCGTCCCGTGACGTATTGCCCCAGTTTGCCTGGACCAAGGGCAGATGACGCCACTACCCCATCTTCCCGCGCAGCGATACCGGCACACAGCTTTGTGTTCCTCTGGTTTGCGTGTTAGTGTTTTCAAGGGAGCGGGAAAGGAAACCTCTTCTCCTTTGGCCGGCGCCGCATAATCAAGATCAGCAACTTCCAAAGAGGTACGATCATGGCTAGGGCAAGCTCCGTCGCCAAGCGCCAAGAGAGACTCTCTGTTCGGAGGGACCTGCGAACGGTGCGAGACGTGGTCCGGCGCGTCAGAAACAGCGACCGTCTGGCTACTCTCTGCCTCTCGGGGCGCCAGACGCCTGAAGAAGCGCTCGACTATGTGGAGCGCCGCGCTTCGAGTCGCGGTTCCGTTCAGATGCTGGTTTATCTGGTGCCCGTCACCTTTGACGGGCAATATGCCGTTCCCGTTGACCACGGCGAGTCTTCCATGATCGCCGTCACCAGAGACGTTTCCCTCAGGGGAATCGGCTTCACCCACGATGAGCCACTCCATGGGGACCATGCCATCGTCACCTTTGACTTGCTGGACGATCGGCCCGTTTCGCTGCTCCTGGACGTGCGATGGCGCAATCTCAGACGAGGTTCTGCGTACTTTAGCGGGGGCAGATTCCTGGCCATAAGCGAGACGCCCGACTTCTAACCGAGCTTTGCAGAATGACAAGTTAGGCCTATATGAAGGGCATTCAGCGGGCCGTATTGTCGCGCGTGCAAAAGGCGATGTTCTAGAACGTCGCTTCGCCTCGTCGCGCTCGGGCGGGCCAACAAACGATGCAGGATGTCTCGCCCAACTGTGACAGCGCGACGGTGTGCCACGCCCCGTGTCTTGTCGGGCACGCAGGCGTTTCCCGCAGTCTCAACCTACGCGTCCAGGGCGGATAATCGCAGCTCGTAAAGAAATGGATTTCCCGCTCCGCTTCGACGATAGGAAACTAGAACGCCGGATGGTTCCCGGTATCAGATCTCCGCGGACCACGCTGGCTTGCACTCACGGATCACGGCTGCGACAGCATCATTGAGGCATACGATGTCACCAAAGCGGGTTCTGGTCATCAACGAGGATCCAAGCGTTCGCCTTCTCATGGAGAGTATTCTCTTGGCTCTGGGAGCCGAGGTTCACCTTGCCAAGAATGGCGTTGAGGGATTGGCCATGTTGAAGCGCTCTCCGATGGAGGTGCTTTTCGTCGATGTCCAGTCTCCAGAAACGGACGGGGTTCGCATCGCGCGGGAAGCCAGGTTGCTCCTACCGCGGATTTCAACTGTGCTCGTGGCCGACTGTCCACGCTCTCGATCTCCCATCGGGGCGCAGCACAATGGCGCCTGCGACCGCATAACCAGACCGATCACGCCCGAGAAGATCCGGACGGCGATGTCCAGGGCCAGCCCCGCCACCGTCTCGGCCGAACATGCCGGCGCAGCGTTCGATGCGTGCGGCCCCGGGATCGGACCGATGCCACACGACGCGATTGTAGCGGCCAGTCGTGACATGAACAAAGTTGTGCTGCTTGCCAACCAGCTTGCGGAAACAAACGTCCCGGTGCTGATCCAAGGGGAGAAGGGCGTCGGCAAGGCGCTGTTGGCTCGAACGATTCATCACCGCAGGCATCACGGCCCAGAGGCTTTCTTGCATCTGGTGTGTAACGGCATTCGGGAGAATCACGGGGCATCCCGGCTGTTTTCATCGCCGAGCGTGGGCGAACCCTTGACGGTCGGATGTGGCGATGGCGGCGTCTGGGATCGAACGCGCGACGGCTCCCTGTTCCTGGAGAACATCGAGGAGCTTCCTTCTTGGGCGCAGTTCAAGCTGCTTGACATTCTCGAGCGCCGGGACGAAACGACCTCGCCCCGCCTGCGCGTGATCGCGTCGACGTCGTGCGATCTGAAGACGGCTGCCAGCGAGGGGCGTGTCCCCCGGGAACTGTACTATCTGTTAAGCGTCGCCACCATTCGGGTGCCGGCGTTGCGGCGCCGGCGAGAGGACATCCGTCCATTGGGCGAGCACCTGCTCGAGCGGTTCGTGCGTCAATCGGGCCTGCCCACCGCAAATGACGCCGTTCGCTTCTCCGGCGAAGCGTGGAACCGCCTGATAAGCCATGACTGGCCGGGAAACGGAGATGAGCTGGCCAACGTACTCCAACGCGCGGTGCTACGAGGGAAAACCTCGCGGATTGGGGCCGCGGGTCTCGAACAGTTGTTGTCGGACAACCGCTCCGTTGCAAGCACTACGGAGACGATCACCGTGGCGTTAGAGGGCGACTTCAAGAACATTCAGCGACAAATCATCCGCGAGGTTATCCATCGCTGCTCCGGCAACAAGGCGGCCGCCGCCCGCTCGCTCGGCCTGCACCGCAAGACGATCTACCGGCTGCTGCAGGAGGACGACGCTCCCCCGGTGGAGACGGCCGCCGCGGCGAAAGCGGACGAGATGGAGCTTGCGGTCCCTGTCACAT
>JBDRTC010000176.1:0-4645 GCA_043824335.1 Planctomycetota bacterium
CCCTGCCATGGCCCCTTTATCTCACGAAATCCCCCCGAAGGCAAGCGCCGCATCGCGGGAGGTCTTGCTCAAGCCCGCCCCGGCACTGCTTGTTCCAAGCAGTGGCACACCACCCCAAACTCCCGTCGCCAAGCAGGGGCACCCGGCGAGACGCCAGTGGCACCCAACCGCGTTGTGGCATACGTCACCGGCCGACCCCTTCGGCCCGAAGTGCCACGAGGTGCAGCCCCAGGATCACCGCGCGGTTAAAGTTCTCGCCGTGGGTGTATCCGTCGCCGTGCTGGAGCATCTTTTCGACCATGTCTTCCACGTGCGGGGCGACCTCTCGCACCAGTGCGGGGTCCGCGGAGAGAAGCGCCTTGTGGAAGGCGACGGTCGGGAGGCCCAACAGCAGCTTGGCGTTCACCTGGCGCCGCTGCGCCGACCGGGCCCCAAAGAGCCCCGGATCGAACCGCTCATAGAGATCGAGGACGGTCGTCCTGGCCGCGAGCGAGAGGCCGAAGCGTTCGAGCGCCGCTTCCGTCTCGGGGTCCGACCAGTTGCCGGCCCAATCGAGCCGGCGCCAGTCGCGAACGTCGAACACGTTGCTCTCAAGGGCCCGCCTGGCTTGCGCTTCCATGAGCCCCTTGACGAGCGCCACGCGTGCCGGGTCCGACTCGGTACGCACGAGCACCGAGAGCGACGTGAAGAACTGGTTGCTGTAAAGCGTGTCGGGCCGCCAACTGTCGGCGCTCTTGACGCTCAGCAGCCGCCAGCGCACCGAGTCGTTCTCGGCGCTGAGCCGGTCGTAGAGGGCGGCCCAGTGCGGATCGCCGGTGGCGTGCTTGACTGCGGCCAAGTGGCCCAAGAGCGTGGCGGCGCCAATCACCGTGTGCTGCTTCCATCCCCAGCCGACATGCGCCATGTGGCTGCCGTCCTCGACCATGAGCACGTAGTCGTTCTCTTCCATGCGCCGCGCGACCCTGGCGAGCGAGTCGGAGATGAAGGCTTTGTCGTCGGGCGTGGCAAGCGGGCTGGCCGAGTAGCGCCACATGGCCTCGACGAACGCGCAGGTCTGATCCCGCGACGAATCGGGGTAGTAGCTCCGGCCGTCGGGGTGCGGCCCCCGGGGCACAAACCCCGGCTCCGGGCTGACGGTGGCCACGAGCTTCATGCCCTCGAAGATGTGCCGGGCCAACGCGGCCAGGTCGTCGTCCCGCGTGGCCTCGTAGGCATCGCACAGCGCGAACAGAAACTGCCCGTTCTCCAGCGGCACGTCTTGGATGCCCGATCCGTAGCCGTAGGGCATGGGCTTCCCCCCTACGACCCGGTTGGCGACGTCCTCCGGGCTCGAAAGCGCGGCTTCGCCCTGGGGGCCGTTGAGGCGATGGTGGTAGCAGACCTTCGTGTTCGGGTGGCCGAAGCCTTCGATGTACTTCTCACAAAGCTGCTTGACGGGATTCACCAGCGCGTCGTCGCCCGCCCGAGCCGTGCCTGGCAGGCCGACGAACCCCACAAGCCCGACGGCCGCCAAGGCAGTCAGGCGGGCGGCCATGTCCGTTGCGATCATCTCGTTTTCCTCCCTCCGGCTGCACGCGGCGGCTGTGTTTGACGCAAAATCGCCTTCACTAACGCTTTATGGTATCGTCACCGGCAGGACGGAACCAGCCGCGTCTGTGGGCTTGGAACCGCTTTTCCGGGGGGGTACAATCGACGGTGGCAGTGCGCGTTATATCTCTCCGGAAACCGAGCCTATTCATGGATAGCCGGGCGTACGTTTCCAGGGCGGGCCGTATCCGATGAACAGGATCACTCTTATCCGGCCGAACATGACGGGCATCCGAGCGTCGGACGCCCTGGAGCCGCTCGCGCTCGCCATCCTGGCGGGCATGACGCCCGAGGAAATCGAGGTGGTCCTGATCGACGAACGCCTGGAGCCGATCCGGTACGACGAACCGACCGATCTGGTGGCCATCAGCGTCGAGACCTTCACCGCCCGAAACGCCTACCAGATCGCTGCCCGATTCCGGCAACGGGGGGTCCGCGTCGTGCTGGGGGGCTGCCATCCGACATTCCTCCCGGAAGAGGCCCTGGCGTATGCCGACGCCGTGGTCGTCGGCGACGCCGAAGGGCTTTGGCCGGAAGTGATTCGAGACGCCCGGGCGGGCCGGCTCCAGCGGGTGTACCGCCGGAGCGAGCCGCCGGCGATGGACGGCATGCGGGTCGATCGGAGCGTGTTCCACCGCAAGCGGTACGCGCCGGTTACGCCGATTCAGTTTGGCCGGGGGTGCCGCTTCGCGTGCGACTTCTGCTCGATCCACGCCCTCTACGGCAATACGCTTCGTCAGCGGCCGGTCGACGAGGTGGTCAGGGAAATCGGGGAAATCGGGTGCAGGAACGTCTTCTTCGTGGATGACAACCTGTTTATCGATCCGGCCCGGGCGGAGGAGTTTTTTCGGGCGCTGGTGCCGTTGAAAATCGGCTGGACGTGCCAGGTGAGCATCGACGTGACCAGAAACGCCCGGCTTCTGGACCTGATGGCCCAGAGCGGCTGCCACGCGGTGGTGGTTGGGTTCGAGTCGCTCGACGACCGCAATCTGGCCCAGATGCGAAAGCCGTGGAACCTTGAGCCCGACGGCTACGC
The DNA here is from genome assembly GCA_043824335.1 of Planctomycetota bacterium. GTDB lineage: Bacteria > Planctomycetota > Planctomycetia > Pirellulales > Thermoguttaceae > JBDRTC01. The sequence continues at coordinate 2,624 of JBDRTC010000176.1, forward strand.
CACGGCGATCCGCAAGCTCCAGGACCGGGGGATCATGATCTACGGGACGTTCGTCTTCGGCTACGACGAGGACACGGTCGACAGTTTCGACGTCGCCCTGGAGTTTGCCCTGCGGTGGAATTTTTTCCTGGCCAACTTCAACCCGTTGACGCCGACGCCGGGCACGCGGCTCTACGATCGTCTTCGGCGAGAGGGCCGGCTGATCTACGACCGCTGGTGGCTGGACTCCGACTATCGTTACGGCAACGCGATGTTTCATCCCCGCAAGATGACGGCCGGCGAGTTGACCGAAGGGTGTTATCGAACGCGTCTAGCGTTCAACCGATACGGATCGATCTTCCGCCGGGCGATGGCGTGGAAGACCAATGGCCGCGGCCCGCGGCGTTTGGGGCTGCACCTCTTGTCGAATTTCATCTCGCGCCGCGAGATCCGCCGCAAGCAGGGGCTTCGGCTGGGAGATTCGTCGCCGTTGGAGCCGGCGGCCGTTGCGGAGGTGGAAGGGGCCGAAAAACAACAAGTCGGGCATGAGTGAAAGAGACGGGCCGAGTCGATGAAGGTTACCCTGATCAAGCCGAACATGGGACGAATGGAGCGGGGACCGTACGTCGACTCGGGCCGGATGGAGCCTTTGCAGCTTGGCGTGATCGCCGGTCTGACGCCGCCGGACGTCGAGGTCGCGCTCTACGACGACCGCATGGAAGCGATCCCTTTCGACGAGCCGACCGACCTGGCGGCGATCACGGTCGAGACGTTTACGGCCCGGCGGGCCTACGAGATCAGCCGCGAGTTCCGCCAACGGGGCGTGCCGGTCATCCTGGGCGGGATGCACCCGACGTTGATCCCCGAAGAGGCGGCCGGGTACGCCGATTCGATCTTCCTGGGCGACGCCGAGTTCCTCTGGTCCAATGTTCTCGCCGATGCGCGCCGAGGCCGGCTCCAGCCGGTCTACCGTTCCGACGTGGGGCCGCCCCAGCCCGGCGTGCTGACCCGGCGCGACCTGTTCCGCGGCAAGGGCTACCTGCCGATCACGCTTCTTCAATTCAGCCGGGGATGCCGCTTCTCGTGCAGTTTCTGTGCGATCAGCCGGTACTTCAACCGAACGCAGTACCGCCGCCGCGTCCGCGAGGTGGTCGAGGAGATCGAGTCGCAGGAGCGGAAGTTTCTCTTCTTCGTCGACGACAACATCCTCTCCGATCACGAGGCCGCCAAGATCCTCTGCCGGGAACTGATCCCGCTCAGAATCCATTGGGTCTCGCAGGCGAGCATCGACATGACCGAAGACCCGGAGCTGATGCGATTGATGGCCGAAAGCGGCTGCCTGGGACATGTGATCGGGTTTGAATCGCTCGATCCCGAGAACCTCCGCCAGGCGGGCAAGCGGCCGAATCTGCGGACCTCAGATCGAGACTACGCCCCGCAACTAAAAATCCTCCGCGACTTCGGCCTTCAGGTTTGGGCGGCGTTCACGCTCGGTTACGACGGCGACACGGCCGGCTCGATCCAGAGGACTTTGGAGTTTGCCCTGGCTAACAAGTTCTGCTTCGCGGCGTTCAACATCTTGATGCCCTATCCGAGCACCGCGTTCTACGAAAGTCTCAGGGCGGAAGAACGATTGCTCTACAACGGCCAATGGTGGCTCGACCCCGAGTATCGCTTCAACCATGCGGCCTATCGCCCCAAGCGCATGGAGGCCGAGGAGCTGACCGAGGCCTGCTTTCGGGCCAGGGCCCAATTCAGCAGCTTCTCCTCCATCTTCAGACGGGCCTTTGATTTCAAGACCAACATGCGGTCCCTCTATCGGCTGGGGCTGTATCTGCGCTACAACCCGCTCTTCAGAAAAGAAGTGTTCAAGAAACAAGGTCTGCGATTGGGTGCAGGCCGAGGGGGCGAGCGGTGAGACGACCAGGAATGGTTCGTGTCCAAGTGAGGCTGTTACGCTATTAGTACTACAGCGCAGAGATGCATGGAGGTTTGGACAGAAGTTGTTCCGCACAGGATAGTTACGCGTTTCGCTGTTCTTCC
>JBDRTC010000177.1:0-5739 GCA_043824335.1 Planctomycetota bacterium
AAAGTGCCGGGAAACGCCTCGCCGAAAGTGCCGGGAAACGCCCCCGGACTGCGGTCCGGGGGGATGTTCATTTCTCGGGGTTGCTGGTATCACCCCCCGGACCGCAGTCCGGGGGCGTTCTTTCCCTCATTCACGCTCCCACGGTGCCGGCGCCGGAGGTCACCACGCTTTGGTGACCCCGGGCATGGCGCAAGCGTACGCGCCGTTGGCGTCGGGTTGGACCGGGGCCTCGGCGTCCCAGGTGTACTGTTTGGGCGACAGGTCGAGGGTCGAGTTGATCGCCTCGTCCCACTCGACGACTTTGCCCGAGTAGGTCGCCATCCGTCCCAGGATGGCGGTCATCGAGCTGTTGACGGCCCAATCGGCTTCGTTGTAGGGCTTGCCGGCCAAGAGCGCGGCAAACAGGTCGTCGTGCTCGATCTGGTGCCCGTCCGGGCCGCGATCCCAGCGCACGGGCTCTTTTCCGTCGACATGGAGCACACTCTTGCCGTGCCCCTCGATCTCGGCGTACCCCTTCGTGCCGTGGGCGTGTTCCGAGAAGCTGTTCCAGCAGCCGGGGATGTGGCGGCAGAAGCTGTACATGCGGGCGCCGTCGGCGTACTCGAACTCGACGGCGTGATGATCGAAGATCTCGCCCACGCCGCCGGGGCCGTAGCCGGCGGCTTCCCCCCACTGGGGCGTGCGAACCTGGCGGCCGCCCATGCCGTTGGCCCGAACCGGGTGCTCGTCTTTCATCATCCAGTTCATCACGTCGAGGTCGTGGACGTGCTGCTCGACGATGTGATCGCCCGAGAGCCAGTTGAAGTAGTACCAGTTGCTCACCTGGAACTGCATCTCCGTCTGGTCGGGCTTGCGCGGACGGAACCAGACGCCCGTCGAGTTGAAGTACGCCCGCAAAAACTTGATCTCGCCAAGGATCCCGTCGTGGATGCGGCCGATGACCTCCTTATGCTTCACTTCGTGGCGGAGGTGATGGCCCACGGCCACGAGCAGGCCCTTTTTCTTGGCCTCCTCGTTGGCGGCCTTGATGCGGCGGACGCCCGGGGCGTCGACCGCCAGCGGCTTCTCCATGAACACCTGCTTGCCCGCCTTGACGGCGGCCTCGAACTGCATGGGCCGGAACCCGGGCGGAGTGCAGAGGAGCACCATGTCGGCGTCGCACTGAATCGCCTTTTCGTAGCCCTCGAGATCGACGAACTTCCGCTCCTCCGGCACGTCGACGCGGTCCTTGCACCGCTCCTTGACGGCCCGATAGCAGTTGTCCAGCCGGTCACGAAAGGCATCGGCCATGGCCACGAGCTTCACGTTCTCTGTGGCCTTGTTGCTGAGCGCTTGAATGGCCGCACCCGTGCCCCGCCCGCCGCAGCCGATCAGGGCGATGGTGATCAGGTCGCTCCCTCGGGCGTGGGCGCCGCGGGCGATGCCCAGGCTGCCGGCGACGCTTGCGCCCGCCACGGCCGCAGCCGATCGCTTCACAAAATCCCGTCGCGACGTCCTGAGGGTATTGGTCTCGTTGCTCGTCTTGTTCATGCTTCGTTCTCCTTGGGGAATTGCCGCGTCATCTCGTTTCGGGGGGGCCGCACTGGCGAAACGCCAGTGGCACCCGCGGTTCGGTGGTCACGATTCTACAATCGGCCGGCACCGCGGGCCTCGTGTAATTGGCGGTCGAGCTGATCGATTGCGCTGGGATTGAGATACTCCGCCACCAGCTTTCGGGTCTTGGAGAACATGGCGTCGATCTTGGCTTGGATCAACCTGTCGGGGGAGAAGACCTTCTTCTCCTCCTGGGTCATGTGGAGGGCGAAATCGTCGCGGCCTTCCAAACCCTGCAACTGGCGGACCAGCTTTTCCGCCTCGTCGAATTCTTTCTCCTCGAGCTGCCGGCTCGCCTGTGCCAGGAGCACCTCGCGACGGGTCACCAGGTCGATCAGCTCCTCCTGCAACCCGGTGATGAACCCCTCGGCTTCGAGCCGCTGATCGTCGTTGGCGATCGCCGCGCTGACCTCGGGCTCGACGCCCGGAACCAGGGGCAACCGGCCCAGGAACTCCCCCCCGTTCTTGACCAGCAACACCCGCAACGGATGCTCCGCCGGTGGAATGACCACGGCGCCTTGCCGGTCCGTGCGCCCGACGAACTCGGTCGACTTGGAGCCGGGCGGGTGGGAGAAAACGTCGTACCCGATCAAGACCTCGTCGGGGTCGGTCCGCGACTGGAGGACCAGCCTGGTCGGCTTGCCGGGCGGGACGACGGCCAACGCGAGCTGCTCGAAACGCCCGCGCCGCCGCCCGCTCAGCGGAGTCCGAATCCCGGTGTGAAGCGTCGAGGTGAGGCCCGCCTGTCGAACCTCGTCGACCGTGAGGAAAGTCCAGGGGATGGGATTGGTCGCACGCAGCTTCCCGTTGCGGTCGTTGTGGCGAATCACGGGCCGAAATACCTGGCCGGGCTTCACGGGAACGAAGGTGTTGTCGCGAGTGGGGAGCCCCGCGGCGCGGAGCCGCAACGTCACCTGCTTCTCGTCGACGGCCACGATTTGGGCCAGCGGGGCAAACGCCCTTGACACGGCCCGGAAGGCGGCGTCGCAGAGCTTGGCCACCTGCCACGCGGGCACCGTCACCGGGGAGTTCCATTGGCGCGTGCGAACGTCCAGCTCTCTCGCGATCACCCGGTAGCCGGTCTTTTCGGACAAGACGGGCAAGACGACCAAGAGGATCACTTTGTCGAGCGCGTCGAGGTCGAACGGGTTTTCTTCCGGGGGGGCCTCGGCTTCGGGCGGCGCGGGTGCTTCAGGCGGTGCCTCTGCCGTGGGCGACAGCGCTTGCTCGAGCAAGTCGGCCGTGACTGTTTCGAGATCCCGGACAAGGACACGCTCCAGCGCCGGAGGGGCGTCCGTCAGCCCGACATCCCAGGCAGCTCCGATGAGCGCATCGACCCGCGCGCGCAGGCCCTCGGCCAAGTCCGCCTTGAGAGGCTCCGTCAATTCCGGACTCCGCCCCGTGGCAAGAATCACCTCAACGCGATAGGGAGTCAGTTCCCAAACGGTTTGCGCTTTTGCGCCCGTGGCCGCGGCCCAGACGACACATCCGACGCAAAACAAGATGAGGGGCGAGGGGCGAGGGGCGAGGGGTGAGGGATGAGGGGTGAGGGGTGAAAGGTGAAGGGTGAGGGGTGAGGGGCGAGGGATGAGGGGTGAGGGCGGAGCCAAAAGGGCTCTCGACCCGTGACTCTCGACTCTCGACTCTCGTCTCTCGACTCTCGTCTCTCGCGCTGAACTCATTTGGCCTCCGCGGCGTACTGGGTCGCCGGCTGCCACGCTTCCACGTTCTGGTAGAGCGACATTGGCCCGGTCCCCACTCCCTCAAGTGACCGATGATAGGCGAAATGGTCGGTCAATTGCCACAGGGGCACGACGGAAACTTCCTCGTGGGCAAGCCGGTGGACGTGGCGAAGGCGACCCGCGACCTGGGCCCAATCGGTGGCCTGGTCGAGCTGCCGGAGGGCCTGGCTCATGAAGCTGCTCGCACTGCCCGAGATCCCCTCTTCACCCAACAACCGCCGGGCATCGACCACCGGCTCCCGCATCGAGAGCTCGGCGTAGAGGAGGTCGACGTCGTCCGGGATTCGCGCCGGCAAGCCCGCAGGCAGTTCCCGTAAGGTCACGCGGATGTCGACCAAATCAAGCTGCTGTTGGATCGACGTACACGCCACCCGGGCGATCTCGTGGGCCGGATGCGCCAGCACGAGTTCGGGAAGGTCGGCCACCTCGACTCCCTGCTTCTCCATCACGGCGGCCACCTCCGAGAGCGCCACCTGGGCCAATCCGATCGCCAGGTGGGGCTCGTAGCCGCGAGGCTCGATGCTGTGGTCGTAGGCGTAGTCGAGCGGGTCGTCGCGCGAAATGCCCAACGGGAAGGGACCGCTGACGACCTGGCAACCGGCCGGCCGGGCGCCTCGCAGCAAGTGGGCCAGGACCGCCTCGCGATGAATGCCGTAACAGAGCGCCCGGCGAAACGCACGTCGGGCCGTGAAGGGCCTTCTCGGGTTCGGCACCAGGCAGTGGACCACCGGCACGGCATACGGCTCGACCACCACGCCTGCGACGGAGGCGAGCCTGTCGAGGTCCCAAGGGTTGACCCGGTCGAGCACGTCGATCTGGCGGCGCTCAAGCGCCGTGATGGCCTCGGTCCCCTTGCGAGAGTAACGTTCGACGATCTCCTTCGGTTGGCGGGGACCGGCGGAATACTGCGGATTGACGAGGTAAACGGCCTCGTCTTCCGAGCGTGACTCGACGACGTAGGGGCCACTAAAGGATGAAGGATGAAGGATGAAGGATGAATCAAGATCTCCCGTTTCCCCCCTTTCATCCTTCATCCTTCCGCCTTCATCCTTCATCCTTCTGCCCGGGCCGACGGCGACCGTCTCGAACAGCGCTTCCGGCCGAACGTGAGGACGGCGCAAATCGGCCTCAACGCGGTAGACGTCGCGGACCGACACCCGATCGAGCAGCTCCGCCCAATCGAGCCGATAGGTGGGGTGGCCGGGAGTGGTCATGTCGAGGAGTTGTCGGGCGAGGTCGTAGCCGGTCAGGCCGCCAGCGCCGACCGACTCGCAAAGATCGGGTTCAATTTGAAAGGCCAATCGGAGGCCAAGCTCTTCGATCTCGACCTGGCCGACGGGACAGTGGTACTTGCCCCCCTCCACGCTTCGGCCGACAAACTCCGTCAACGTGCGGTAGAGAAGCCGGCCCGTGCGGCGTGCCGCCCAATCGTCGAGCCGGCCGGGTTCACCGGCCGCCGCCGGCAAGGTGACTCCCACAACGATCCGGGGGTACTGCGCCTGGATCGAGTCGATGAACTGCCTTCCCTCGGGCAGATCGGGCCAGACATGCATCAGGCGTCGGCCGGCCTGGTGGGCCTCACGAAGCCCGCCTGCTTGTTCCGCCTTGCGGCCTTCGGCCAACTGCCCTGTGGCCTCCTCCTGGAACCGGCTCTCCCATTTTGTCACGACGGGGTGATCGGGCAGGAGGTCGGCCAGGTTGCGGAGCATCTGGCGGGCCGTCCAGTAATTGTCGGCCGCCACGTACCCCTCGACCAGCTTCTCGGTCGCCAGGCCCAACGCGGTATCCAACCGTTCCCGCCCGGGATTTCGCTCGAAAAGCTCCCGGAGCATGGCCAGCGCTTCCTCATACTGTTCCTTGCTCTGAGACGCCTTGGCCTCTTCGTAGAGGTAGTCCTCAATGGCTCGGTTCAGTCCGGGCAGCTCGGGGTCTTCTTCCGTGAGGAAGTCGAAGTATTCGTAGGCCTCGTCGAGCCGGCCGCCCCGGACCAGCTCCTCGGCCTTCTTCAAGACCATGTCGTTGAACAGCTCAATTTGGTCGATCGCGTGCCACGCGACCTCATACTTCGATCCCGGCCGGTCCAGGAGTTGTACCTGGAACTTTCCGCCCTTGGGCAGTGGATCGGGCACGCGCCGGCCGGTCGCGTCTGGCGGTGTGAGCTCGGGAACATCAAGCGGCATGACGTTGAGCACCGCGTTCTCGTTGTTTCGATCGAGGGTGATTCGGTCGTACGGATCCTGCTCGAACAACGGCACCTCGCTGCGCGCGTGGGGGGCGAGCAGCAGAATGCAGGATGCGGTCGCCAGGAGCGTCAAATCAATCCGAAACATCTTTGCACGCTCGATCACGTATCACCATCCCAGGGTAGCAGACCACATCCTCATAAAGCCGCGCCCGGCGGTCG
>JBDRTC010000178.1:0-5809 GCA_043824335.1 Planctomycetota bacterium
CTCCAGATAGAGCTTCGTCGACAGGTAGCGTTCGCCCAAGTCGGGCAGGATGGCCACGATCAGCTTGCCTTGGTTCTCTTCGAGCCGGGCGAGTTTCAGGGCGGCCCAGGCGGCGGCCCCGCTACTGATGCCGCACATCAGGCCCTCGCGCTTGGCCATGTCTCGGGCGGTTTCGGCGGCGTCTTCGTCCTGGACTTGGACGACCTCGTCGATGACCTCCACGTTGAGCACGTCGGGGATGAATCCGGCACCGATCCCTTGGATCGTGTGTTTGCCGGGCGTAAGCTCCTCGCCGGCGCGGTATTGCGTGATCACGGGGCTGGCGGCCGGTTCGACGGCCACCATCCGCACCGCCGGCTTGCGCGACTTGAGCGCCTCGCCCACGCCGGTGATCGTGCCGCCGGTGCCCACGCCCGATACGACGACGTCCACCGCCCCCTCGGTATCCCGCCAAATCTCTTCGGCCGTCGTCTTGCGGTGCGCCTCGGGATTGGCCGGGTTCTTGAACTGCTGGGGCATGAGATAGTTGGCGTGCCGGGCGACCAACTCCTCGGCCGCGCGGACCGCTCCGGGCATTCCCTCGGTGGCCGGCGTTAACACGAGTTCCGCCCCCAACGCCTTGAGCATGCGCCGGCGTTCCAGACTCATGCTTTCCGGCATGGTTACCATCAGCCGGTAGCCCCGCGCGGCACAAACGAACGCCAGGCCGATGCCCGTGTTGCCGCTGGTGGGCTCGAGAATGACGGTGTCGTCCTTGATCTGTCCGTCGCGTTCCGCCGCCTCGATCATCGAAAGGGCGATCCGATCTTTCACGCTCCAGAGGGGGTTGAGGTTCTCCATCTTGGCGAAAACGGTTGCCACGCACCCCTCGGCCACCCGATTCAGCCGGACCAGTGGCGTGTTGCCGATGCGCAAGGTGATGTCGTCGTACACTTGGCCGGATGTTAAAGAAGCCATCGGGTTCTCCTTGTGGCGAACGGGTTCTTGCTTGCGTCACTCGTCCTTGGTGTGCAATCCGCACTCGGTCTTCTGGGTGCCGCTCCAGCGGCCTGCACGTTCGTCTTCGCCCTGCTCGATTGCCCGGGTGCAAGGCCAGCACCCCACGCTCGGGTATCCTTGATCGTGGAGAGGATTGTAGGGGACCTTTTCCTTCAGGATTCGCTCCCAGACGTCCTTCTTCGTCCAATTGGCCAAGGGACTGATCTTCATCAGCCCGAACTTCTTGTCCCAACCGATGATGGGTGCGCTGGCCCGGTGCAGACTCTGGTCGCGCCGAATCCCGCTCATCCAGGCGTTGTACCCCACGATCGCTCGGTGAAGCACCTTGAGCTTCCGCTCCCCACAGCACCGGCTCGAGTCGCGGTGATAGAGCGGGCCGCCGTGCGCCGCCTCGAACTCGCTCACGCTCAGGTCGGCTCGCTGGTACTCGACCGTGATGCCGTACTTCTCGGCGATTCGGTCCCGCGTATCCAGGGTCTCCTGGAACTGGTAGCCCGTGTCGAGATTGAAAACGTACACCCTGGGCTCGATCTTGGCAAGCATCGAAAGGATCACACAGCCTTCAGGGCCGAAGGCCGTGGCCATGGCCAGCTTGGGGAAATAGGTCTCCACCGCCCAGCGGATGATTTCCTCCGGCGAGACGTTCTCCAGGGCCAGGCTCTGGCCACGGATCGCCTCCAATTCCTCGTCATCGGGGATGCGAGGGCTGGTGGAAACCACGGGTTCCTTGCCGGGGGGCCCGGTGGTCTCTTGCGATTCAGGCCGGCCCGAGACCTCCTTTCCCGGCCGTGTCCCGGCGGTCTGTTGCGCGAGGGTCGTCTTCATGATTTCTCTGGATAAGACTTGATTCTTCCATGAACACAAGTAAGTTTATCAACTTTATTGTATTCAATAATTATATCGGGATGCTCGCTCGCGTCTACCCACTAAATCGGATGACGCTTCCCGCAGGCTGGGTAGCACCGCAGAGGATCGACCCGAGCCTTGCTTCTGACCGTGCCTCAGTGCCCCGCCAAAAAGAGGGGGCGACATCCCCACCAACGTTTGCTAAAGCCCCATCCCCATGAAACCGCCGTGGGCGTCGCTCTCGGCTTGGATCCGCTGGACCCGCTCGATGGTCCTCTGCAGGTCGCCGGCCGCGATGTAGCGGTCGAACTCGACCCGCACCGCACGGCGAACCGTCTCGGAGAACCACGCGACGATCGGCCCGGTGAGCCAGTCGCACGTCTCCCGCCGCAGTTCGGCCTCTAAATCGCACGTCAGCGTGCGCTGATCCTCCGGGTCTGTCAGAACGGTCCCCCGGAAGCCGAACTCGACCATTCCGACCTCCGGGTCGTTCGTCAGGCGGAAGACGCACGTTGCGTTGTGCAAATAATAGGTATTAAAGAGCCCGTGCTTCTCGACGGCCTGCTTGACCCCCTCGACCAGCGCCTCGTATTCCGGCGGGGCGTCGAGCGGAACATCGAATCGGGTGATCGACCTCAGGGGCAGGCAATCGAACGTGATCTCGACGTGATGGTTCACACTCGTCCTCCCGAGGCGGATCGCTCGATTGCGGATTCTGGCCGGCGTATCGCCGAGATTCTACGGCGATCGGCCGGCTGGGGCAACCGCGATCGACGTCGTCTCCGTCCGGCGATAAGTTGACCAAACGCACGTTCCCGGTCTAAGATGAACGCCCGGGAAACGACGAAAACCCAGGGCTGGAGCGGGAAGGCCGAGATCGTCGGCGAGCTTTCGGCCGAACGGACCGCCGCCGGGCCGCTGGCTGAAGCCGGAACTCCAACATGATTCTGAAAGCAGGAGAGCCGATCATGTTGAAGCCGGCCGGATCGCGACTCGCAAGCTTCGCGGTTGTTCTGATCGTGACGTCGTCACTGGCCGTGAACGTCGAGATCACGAGGGCGGCTCCGCCGGACGTCGCCGAGCAGGCCCGGGGGTTGTTGGATCGGATCGGCGTCGATCGTGGAATCTGCGTCTTGTTGGCTCCGGGGCCGGCCGAGTTGGCGGTCGCCATGGCGCGCCAGAGCGAGCTGACCGTCTACGTGCAGCTTCCCACCGACGACGCGGTCGCCGAAGCGCGTCGCGCGGTCGATGCCGCCGACGTGCTGGGCACGCGCGTCTACGTGGAAAAGGGGGACTGGGCCAGGCTTCACCTGGCCACGAGCCTGGCCGACGCGGTCGTGGTCGTCCCGGCGGCGACTGAAGCGGCCAAAGCGTGCCAGGAGGAACTCGTGCGGGTCGTCCGTCCTCTCGGGAAAATCCTCTTGGGCGACCGGGAAATCACTAAGCCCTACCCGGCCGAGGCCGACGACTGGACCCATGCCTACCATGGCCCGGACAACAACCCACAGTCGACCGATCGGCTGGCCCGGGCGCCCTATCTGACGCAGTTCCTCGCCGAGCCATGGTACGTGCCGTTTCCCGAGGTGACGGTCACCTCGGCCGGCCGGATGTTCAAGGCCTTCGGGCACGTGGGCTACAAGCGCCGCAACTGGCCCTGGACCAACACGCTCGTGGCGATCAACGGGTACAATGGCACCTTGCTTTGGCAGCGGCCGTTGGAGCCGGGGTTCAACATCCACCGCAACACGATGATCGCCACGCCCGAGATCCTCTATCTGGCCGACAGCAAGTCGTGCAAGCTCTTGGACACGGCCACCGGCGACCTCAAGGACGAGATCACCGTGCCGGAAGGCGCGACCGGGCCCGTTTGGAAGTGGATGGCGGCCGAGGACGGAGTTCTTTACGCGCTGGTCGGGGAGAAGGAGTTTCACGACGAGACGCTTCGCGGCACGCGCACCGCAGCCGGCTGGCCGTGGCGGCCCATGACCCCGGGCTATGACCAGCCGGACTATCACTGGGGTTTCGGCCGCACGCTCTTCGCCCTGGACTTGAAGACGAAAGAAGTGCTCTGGACGCACGTCGAGAAAGAGCCGATCGACGGCCGGGCGGTGGCGATGACCGGCGGTCGCATCTACTACTATTCGCACCCCAACTTCCTCGCCTGTCTGGACGCGAAGCAGGGCAAGCCCCTGTGGCGGAATTCCGATCCAAAACTCTTAGAGGCGATCGGCCCACACCACCGCGCCCAGACCGCCCGGCTCGGATTCGCCTCCACGGCCTACCTGAAGTGCAGTGGCGAGGCGGTCTACTTTGCCGGTCCGCAGCGCCCGCGGCTGGTGGCCGCCTCGGCCGAGGACGGACGCCTCCTCTGGCAACTCCCGCACGGGAATTACCAGCTTGTGTTGCGCCAGCAGGGACTCTACGCAATGGGTCGCACCGCGCCCAGCCGGCTCCTGGACCCGTTCACCGGCGAGGTTCGGGCCGACCTGAACTGCATACGCGGGAACTGCACTCGGGCGACGGGCACGGTCGACAGCATTTTCTGCCGCGGCCACGACCACGCCGGCACGCTCCGGCTCACCGTGCCGGACCACCAGCCCCGACGCATCGCCCTGATGCGGCCCGATTGCCACGACGGCGTGATCGCCGCCGGGGGCCTCTTGTACTGGGGGCCCTGGATGTGCGATTGCAGCTTGTCGCTGGTGGGGAACATCTGCCTCGCCCCGGCCGGAGACTTCGATTTTGGCGCCGCCGCGACCGAGGCCGAGCGGCTTGAGTCGACGCCGAATGCCCAAGAGCCGGTCAAGCTGCTGGAGGTTGCCCCGGGTGACTGGCCGGCCTATCGGGCCGATAACGGGCGAAGCGCCGCAGCCGAGGTAGACATCGCCGAAAAAGTTGCGCTCGCCTGGGACTACACTCCGCCCGAGGAAGTCGACACGACCGCCCCGGTGACGGCCGGCGGCTTGGTCTTCGTCGGCGGGTCGGACGGCGTGGTTCGGGCCCTCGACGCCGAGAGCGGAACGTGTCGCTGGAAGAGTTACACCGGCGGGCCGATCCTCTATCCGCCCGCGGTGGACGAGGGACGGCTCGTGGTCGCCAGCGGCGACGGCTGGGTCTATGCCTTCGAGGCCGCCGCCGGACAACTTCTTTGGAGGTTTCGGGCCGCGCCGGCCGAGCGGAAGATCAACCTCTACGGCCGGCTCGCCTCCACCTGGCCGGTCGCCAGCGGAGTGCTGGTGGACGAGGGCGTGGTCTACGCCGCCGCGGGCATCGCCAGCTACGACGGAACGCACGTCTACGCTCTGGACGCCGCCACCGGCCGGATTCGCTGGCAGAACAACACCTCGGGCCACCTGTTCGGCGAGGATCGCGTGACGGGCGTGAGCGTGCAGGGACATCTGTTGCTCCACGACGGCCGCCTCTACATGGCCGGCGGCAACGTGATTTCCCCGGCCGCCTACGACCTCCGCAACGGCCGGCTGCTGGGCCGCCTGGTCGACGAATGGGGCGGCCAAAAACCGCCCGCCGATCCCAACTGGGAGTACACCGACGAGGTCCAGCGCCGCGAACGGGAGCAGAAGGAGTTGGGCAAGTCGCCACGCGGCTGCGACCTGTTCCTCGTCGACGGGCAGGTCGTCGCCTTCGACCGGTTGCTCTACGCCCCGAAAGAGCATTGGGTGGGCCGCTACTTCCCCGGGCAACTGCTCCAGGCCGGTTCTGGCGACGTGCTGATCCGCAGCGTCGACGACAGGGTCGTGAGAATCGCGCCGAAGAGCGGGAACGACGCCGGGCCCAAGGCCGTTTGGGACGTTCAGGGCTTCGAAGAGCCCAGGGCGATGGCGCTGGGCACGAACGCCGTTCTGATCGGTGGAAGGCTGGCGGGTTCCGATCCCGAGGATGCCAAGTACGCCGTCGCGGCCCGGGCGGTCGCCGACGGCCAACTCGTGTGGAGCCAACCGCTACC
>JBDRTC010000179.1:0-3281 GCA_043824335.1 Planctomycetota bacterium
AGTAGCGCTGCAAGAGCAGTTGCTCCGCCAGCGACTGGAGGTTGGCCGCCGGTTTCAACGCCTTCGGCGGCGGCGCGCCCGGTAGGGCGGAGACAAACGAGGCGGGGAACTCGACCGGCTCCACCCGCAGGGCCGAATCGAGCTGCCGGTAGAGCCGCCCTTTGCCCTCCAGCGGTGCGAAGAGGTCGGTAAAGCCGCCGATGGTCTCCGCGTTCCCCAAGAACAGAAAGCCGCCGGGATTCAGACTGTAGTGAAAGAGCGGCAGCAGCTTTTTCTGCAGCTCCGAGGTCAGGTAGATCAACAGGTTCCGGCAGCTCAAGATGTCGAGCTTGGTGAAGGGCGGATCCATGATGATGTTCTGCGGGGCAAAAATCACCTTCTCCCGGATGGACTTGGCGACCTGGTAGCCGCGATCGACCTGGACGAAGAACCGGCCCAGACGCTCCGCCGGCACGTCCGCGGCGATGTTGGCCGGGAAAACGCCCTCGCGGGCTTTCTCGATGGCGTCCCGGTCCAGGTCGGTGGCGAAGACCTGGAGCGCAGTGCCCCCGGCCGGCTTGAGTTGCTCCAGCGCCTCTTGGAAGACGATGGCCAGGGAATAAGCCTCCTCCCCGGTCGAGCAGCCGGGCACCCAGGCCCGCAGCGCCTGACTGGGCGCGCGCCCGGCAAGGAGCGCCGGGAGGACCTCCTTTTTCAACTGTTCCCACGCCGCCGGGTCGCGGAAAAAGCTCGTTACCCCGATCAGAAGCTCCTTAAACAGCAGCTCCAGTTCCTGGGGATTCTCCTGCAAGAACCGGACATAAGTGGCAATCCTGTCAATCTGGTGGATGCCCATGCGCCGCTCGATCCGGCGGTAGACGGTGGTCTTCTTGTACAGGGAAAAATCGTGGCCCGTCTGCGCCCGCAGCAGGATCATCACCTTTTCCAAGCCGCTCTGCGCTTTGTCTTCCTGGGCAAGTCCGGGCCCGGCGATGAGGGGCGCGTGCTGGAGAAAGGCGATGATCTTGCCGGGAAGCTCCTCCACCGGGGCCACCACGTCGGCCAACCCGGCGTCAACGGCGCTGCGGGGCATGCCGTCGAATTTGGCCGAGGCCGGCGCCTGCACAAAGACCACCCCGGCCTTCTCTTTGATGGCCCGCAGGCCCAGCGTGCCATCGGAGCCCATGCCCGAGAGGATCACGCCGATGCTCTGGTCCTGCCGGTCATCGGCCAGGGAGCGGAAAAAGAAATCAATGGGCAGGCGCAGGCCCCGGGGCGCCACCGGAGCCAACAAGTGCAGCACCCCGTGCAGGATGGACATGTCCTTGTTCGGCGGGATCACATAGACGCAGTCCGGCTGAACGCGGGTGCGATCCTTGACCTGGACGACCTGCATGGCGGTGGTACGCTGCAGCAGTTCCGCCATGATGCCCTTGTGGGTCGGGTCCAGGTGCTGGACGATGACAAAGGCCATGCGGCTGCCTGCCGGCACTTTCCCCAAGAAAAGCTCCAGCGCCTCCAGCCCCCCGGCAGAAGCGCCGATGCCGATGATGGGGAAGGCAGCCCTTAGACTGCGCTGGTCGCCCTCTTCGGGCGGGGTGCTTTGGGGTTCGGAACGGGCAGGTTTCTGTTTTTTCGAAGCGGCCGGTTTCCGTTCGGGTTTGGCTCGCTTTTTCACGGTTCGTCTCCTTTGAGCAGGCCAACTCCGTGTGCGGCAGGACGTGCGGAAAAGCCGCGCCGACGCCGCAGCAGCTCTCGGCACGCCCAATTCGGCGTGGCGTGGTACTGCCCAAGCGGCGGATGCTCTCAATATAGCGATAGGAGGGGCAAACTCAATTGCCTCCCGCGAAACCCGATTGGTCAGCCGGGTACGTGGTTTACCGCGATGCTATGGCAAATTACCGAAAATGCGGAGGGTGGGAGAAGTCTATCGCGTAACAACCCCCCAGCCTGTGTCATTTCCGGATGTTAGCGAGTCCGGCAGGCATCCAACCCCCCTACTGAAGGCGATGCGAGCTACCCGTGGAGCCGACCAAGCGTGCTGAAGTCGTGAGCGATCGTGTCCGGAAGTCGAACCTGCCGGTCACCTTCGTCCACAAAGCTACGACCATGAGTCTAACCCCGTCGCCAGCGTGTCAAGAATCGTTCCTTACCTCGGACCCACCCCACAGCGAGCCACGCGGTTGGTCTCCAGGGGCGAGCCAGTCTGATAAAGCCGTCTCCATTCAAAACACCGAAAACCTTATGCCTTTATGAGGAGCGGGTGCGAGCCGAGGAACACCTGACACAGTCCCAGATTTCCGAAGCTAGGGGCTGCTTCCGGCCAATCCTGGTCCGACAAAGGCGGTTTGCCTATCTTGACAGGGGAACATTGAAACGCGCGGGGGAGAGGACAGTTACCTCCCCTACGGCGAGGCCGGTGGGGGGGTGGCTCAATCCTGGCGACCCCGTGGGGCCCCTCGGCGCCCCTTCTCGCCGCGGGTCGGGTGGCGGGCCCAAGCCTGCGTCGCGAAGCCGCGCCGGTCCTCGTCTCGATCGTCGTGCCTGCTGTCTTGTGGATGAGAGGGGACGACGAGGGGGTTAGCGGCCAGCAAACAGGCGCCGAGCGGGCGAAAATCAAGCGGCAAACGAGCCGTGATCGAGCTGCCGGCCAGGCCGTCGTGTGACGATTTATCACTTGTCACCCTGGCCGAGCGCCCCAAATGTTCCCACATATATACAGGCTCGTGGTCGTAGGCGTCGCCGCTGGTGATCGTGCCTTGCCCCGGCTGTTGCGCTGCTCCTTCGCCAACCGGGGAATTTCCCTGGTTGGTTGGCGGGCGCGGTCGTGTGACACTCTGTCACATGCCCATGGCCCCGCGCCGCAATCTCTCTCGCTCCGTCCCCTATGCCTTACGCTCCGCTCCCTTGTGTTCCGTCGCCGCCCTAGCCCCTTCAATGAGGGCGAGAACCTGTGTGCGCGTCGACTCGGGTAGGTGTGGCCAAGCGGCGAGGATCTTCCCCAGTTCGGCGTCTTCGTGGACGCTTTCCGGAGGGCTGGTGCAAGCAGCGGTGCAAGCAGCGGCGGGCGGGTAAAGCTTCGTCCAACCCGTTAGCGCAGGGAATTGCCCAGGAGTAGGTTTACTCCGGCGAGGGGGGGCGATGGAAGGTGGGATGACGGAGGGCTGGAAAACAAGCCGGTGATCGGCAATGTC
This sequence comes from Planctomycetota bacterium, assembly GCA_043824335.1. Classification (GTDB taxonomy): domain Bacteria; phylum Planctomycetota; class Planctomycetia; order Pirellulales; family Thermoguttaceae; genus JBDRTC01. Next base: position 3,174 of record JBDRTC010000179.1, read on the forward strand.
ATGAGGTATCGGCGGCGGCTGGAGTCGTGGTTCGCATGGTCAATGCCGCACGGCGATCGGCAGAGAGATTCCAGGGCAAGAACGGCTGAATGTCTTCGGGCGCCCTCC
>JBDRTC010000180.1:0-7048 GCA_043824335.1 Planctomycetota bacterium
ACCGTCGAGAGTACTTCCGCAGCGCTTGTCTCATCGCCGATCGAGCTCCTCTTGTATCAACTGCATTTCAGGTTCCGTCATGTTTTGATGGATGGGAACGTCCAGCGAGTACTTGGCAACCGAGCGGGCGTTGCCACGTGCCCGCCGACCAAGCCAACTGCCGACGGTCTGCCTCCAATTGAAACGGCCGACCCTCAGGCCCTTCCTGCGAAGGGAGAGTGAGATCGCATCCGCCAGTTTCGGGTTCTTGGGTATGACCTTTTGTCGCACCCACGCGGGAACCACGTTTTGCTCGCGGTGCCAAGTGCGTCCCGCGTTCCACTCCTCCAACAATCTTGCATGACGGTTTCTGGCGGCCATCGTGGCCGCGTATCGCTTTAACTGCCAAACGCCCAGAGCGCTACGAAGCGGGCCGATGCCAGTACATGCCGGCATGGTCAAACGTGGTCTTAGCCTTAACATCTCCGCAGCCTTGCGCAGCGCACGAGCCCAAAGAGGCTTCGGGGGGATTCGTGAACGATGCGCCTCGAGAAAATCGAGAAACGCTTCAACCGAAAGCAGTTCCTGCTCCAGTGAGGGCGATTCTGTCGTGATGTTGAAGCGGCTGGCCAATTCCCGGTTGCCGACGAGCAAGACGCCCCCTCCGCCAAGGGAGATCGGCTTGTCGAAGTTGAAGCTGAAGATGGCGGCGTCACCAAACGTGCCCACGGTCTCGCCTTCGATGGTCGCCCCCAACGCATGGGCACAGTCTTCGATGACGAGCACGCCCAAGTCGCGGGCGTGCGGCAATAGCGAGCGAAAGTCAGTGGGAACCCCGAAGAAATGGGGCACGACGATGGCCGCGTGATTTCTGGTCAGTCGGTCTGCGATCCGTCCCCAGTCCATTCTGCCGTTCGGGCTCCCAAGGTCGTACGTCTGAACGATTCCTCCGGCGTTCATGACGGCTTCGGGTACGACGGGGCAATTCAAGTCGCAAACCAGCACACGCTTCCGACCGTTTGTGGTAGCCTTCGCCAGCACTGCTCGCAGAGCGGCGCGCCCACTGGGAAACGTCCACAGAGGAGCCTCACTGCCCAAAAATCCGCGGAAATGCTCCACGAAATCCTCAGTCGGTGATTCCGCGGCGACCTCCAGGCAAGCCGACAAGTCGTCGCGATCCCACGTCTGTTCCACGGTGCTACGAAGTCGCACGCACGTACTCCTCGAGCTTCCGATAGAGACTTGGGTCGATACGGGAGTGGCCGTTGCGTGCAAAGGAAGCGGGCACCTCGCCGACGCAAGGAGCCAGAATGCCGTGCTTGGTCAAGAAACATCGAATCTCGGCCAGCGTGGAGTGTGTGTCTCTGCACAACTCCTCATAATGGACATCCAAGAATCGTTCCTGACCGTGTTTCTCTCTCGACTCGTCGATCAGACTGTGAATCTCTCGCACTTGCTCCACGACCTGTTTGTGAACCGGTTTGTTCTTCAATTCATGAACATTCGGCGGTTGCATGGACCACCATTTGCTGTAGTCCCCGCAGATGTCTTTACGCGCCACCAGCACTGAGCGCGCGGTGTCCAGTAAATCGCGTTTGGTGACCAGGAACACAGCTTCGGGCAGTGCTCTGATGATGGGGTCAAGTCGCAACGCGCAGGGCCCGTTCTTGAACAGAATCGCTTTTCCCGCCGCATTCTCCAGCCGGCGAACAACTCCCCGCAGCATGCGCAGACGCTTCTCACTCATGTCCTCCAGGGAAACGACTTGCGGGTGTCTGCGGAAGAACCGGTACCAGAAACCGCCGCACTCGCTTGGGGCACACCATCCCCTTATCCACCCGTGCCGGGAACGATACTCTCCCCGGGGCCGGTGCCGTCCTGGGTGAAACAGCCGTTCGACAAGAGACGGCACGCCGTAGAAGAACTCGTGCAAATTCGAGAGATACGAGAAGTCGAAACGGTCCAGCAACACCTGGTAAAGAAGCGTGGTGCCGGATCTTGGTGGTCCGATGATGATTACCGGCGGAAAAGGCAGATCGGAATCAGTCCCGTCGACGAAACTGCACTCCAGATGGTGAAGAACGAAGCGATTGCAGAAACTCATCGACCTCCGAATCGGCTGAAGCTTGCGTAGAAGAAGCAAATTCATACAACACCCAACAGTTCGGATCCCGGCCAACGTAAAGGAAACAGACGTCACAGATCGGAATATGCACTGCTTCGATTCAGCTTTCCGAAGGGAAGTGAGAGGATACGCAATGTTTCAAGGAAAACGTTCTTCCAGGAAGCTCCGCTCAACCGCATCGTGAGAATCAGATGATAGAGGTAACCAAGCGACGTCGCGCAGCTCAGGAAGACGACCGTCAAGTACGGACTGCCGAGGACTACTCCCAACGCGAGTGCGCCGCAAATCAGAAGTACGTGCACAAGGCCCCAGCGGAATGCCAACGCCTGACGTTCCAGCGTGTTGAATACACGAATCGGTGATACCACGGTCGCCAGATACCAGGCGGGTGCCAGCACGGCGGCGTAGCGGCCGGCCTCAGTCCACTCCCTTCCGAATACCAAGCCGAAAAGGGGGCCACCGAACAGACCGACCAGCAGAAATGGCCCGAAACTGAGTAGAATCAGAAGCGAAAGGGACTTCTCCACTATGCTGGAGATGGAACCTCGACTCCGAAGCTGTTCTACCGACTTCTGATAGAAAACGGCGTAGTACCTGTTCCCAAACACCGCCGTCGGCCGTCCCAGCACGCGGCGAGTCAACTCCATGTATCCAGCAACCATCGGACCGAAAACAGCGGCAAACGCAATGACGGGAAGACTCGCGGCCAGCGCCGTGAAAAGGCCTGCGGGCAGGATGTAGCGAGGGAAATCGATGTACTTGCAGAATAGACGCCGATAGAGCTTCCAGCGGAGCGGGGGCCTCCAGCTCCACTCCTTGAGGATGACTATCAAGAGGACCACGTGGATCAACTCCCCGACCACGAAGCCCAGGATCAGTCCGAAACCGCCAAGGTTAAACGCTGCCCCGAGCACGATCTTGATCGCCACGTCCGCTGAGCGACCTGCCAGCATGGCCGCACTCATCCGGCCGAAGGCATTGCACCTGCTGGCAACCCGCGATACCGTCAGTCCGGTCGCGCTGATGAGAACGGTCAGGGGAAGCAGCCAAGCGTAAGTGCGTATCGTCTCTCCCCCACGAATCCAGTCCAGCAGGCCGGGCGCCAGCCAAACGACCATCGCTGCCAGAATGCAGCTCGTTACGGTTGCGGCGGCGGCCAGCCAGAACAAGCACCGGGAAGCAACTCGGCCAGGGGCAACCACAATGGCCATCTCATAGCGCAACGTGGCCACCGCTCCGCCAATGGAGACAAGGGACAAAAAGATCCCCAGAACGCCGAAATCGGCCGCCGTGAAGAGACGCGTCAGGATCGGCGCGGCTAAGAGCAGTAGCAGTTGCACACCGAGGCTTCCGCCCATCAACTTGGCAAGGCTGGCCCTCGAGCCGCTTTCTCCCAGCCAAGCGATGACTCGCTCGACGTTGCGGGTTCTGAGTATGGAGATGCTCATGTCTTCAAAAGACCGTTCTGTGCCGACTTGGCGCGAAGGTGTCCCGAGAACCTCGGCTTGTCAAGCAGGCATCAAGACGCTTCCCAAAGCGTCGACCACGCGCCGAATCTGTTCATCGAGGAGTTCCGGAAACATCGGCAAGCTCAGACATCGCGCGGCCGCGCGCTCAGCGCTGGGCATGGAGCCCGGCCCGTGGCCCAGCGGTGCGTGCACCTTTTGCAGATGCAAGGGGATCGGGTAGTACACGGCATTGCCGATGCCTTCCTCTTTCAATTTCCGGCTCACCGCGTCGCGGTTGTCGACCTGCACCGTGAACTGGTGATAAACGGCGTCGACGATCCGGTCTTGTTCAGTCGACTTGTCACCCGCCGGAACAACTCGCCCCTGATCGAGCAATTCGTACGGAGGTGTAATCTGCGGAATGTGGGCCAGCAACTCCGTGTAGCGGTAAGCGTGCTTTCTTCGCAGTTCGTTCCACCGCTCTAGGTGAGGAAACTTGACCCGTAGGATCGCCGCCTGCAGCTCGTCGAGGCGGCTGTTCAGTCCCAACTCGTCGTGGTAGTACTTGACGCGTCCCCCGTGGCGCCGAAGCATTTCCACGCGCTCGGCCACTTCGTCGTCACTGGTGACGACCATCCCTCCGTCACCGAAGCAACCCAGATTCTTGCTGGGGAAGAAGCTCAGGCAGCCTGCGTTGCCGAACGAGCCGACCTGGCGTCCTTTGTAGGTGGCCCCGAGTGCCTGCGCGACGTCTTCCACGACGTGGAGTCCGTGCCGCCGTGCCGTGTCCATGATGGGGTCCATGTCGCACGGCTGGCCGTAGAGGTGGACCGGCAGGAGGGCTTTGGTCTGGGGTGTGACGGCGGCTTCGATCTTGCAGGGATCGAGGTTGAGTGTGAGCGGGTCGACGTCGACGAAAACGGGCGTCGCTCCCACCATGCCGATCGCTTCAGTCGTGGCCACAAAAGTGAACGGCGTGGTGATCACCTCGTCGCCGGCGCCCACCCCGAGCGCCCTGAGGGCGAGGTGGATCGCGTCGGTGCCGCTGGCGACGCCGATCCCATGCCGGCATTCAGTGAACCGGGCCACGTCTTTCTCGAGCTTTTTGACGTTTGGCCCGAGGATATATTGGGCCTCTGCCGCCACCCTCTGCATGGCGGCATCGATCTCAGCTCTGAGGGTCTGGTACTGCTGTTTCAGATCACAAAGTGGAATCACGGCTACTTACTCTCGATCTCTTGACAAGTAAGATGTTGTTCTGCGGTAGGGATCTCCATCGACATATTGGATTGCGATAGACATGTAGACGGCAACCTTTCATCACTTGCCTCCAACGACGTAGCGGCCAGCATTTCTTATAGATATCACCGTTCCCTGAATACTGTACCTGCCAAGGCAAAAAGAAGCCTCCTACCACGAGAACGCCTTCAGGAAGAAGGTGATCGATACACGCGTTCAAGACGCGCACACGCTTTTCATCCGGTAAAACATGATGAATCACACCGATAGCGTTGATTGTGTCATATAAGCTATCGGTTTCGGCTAGATAATCTGCAATGTCCGCATGTACCACGTCATGCCCTTCATCGTGAAGTTCTTTCACACGTGCCGCCGCCACCTCAACGCCAGTCACTTCGGCTCCAAGATGCCTGTACCATGCCAGCCAACGGCCACTACCCGAGCCAACGTCCAATACTTTTCGAGGCCGATGTTGATGTTCCACAAATGCCTTTGCCATGAGGCCGCCGGTGTATCCGTAATGCACGGCAGCCAACAATGGAGTCGGTGGTTCAACGGCTCCGCACACGTCTTTTGAGCTCCAGAAGCTATCGTCATCAGGATACTCAGATCGACGGAACTGATCTGCAATCAATCTCACGGTTCGTATCGTTCCTCGACTGAAGCGGTTCTTGAATAGTCTCCTCATGGACGTTCTGGTATCGGTGGAAAACACTTGCTCACACCTCCTTTTTCCAGTCATCATTTTCAAAGAATCGTCAATTGCGTTCAGACGTGAGAACCGGTGAGGGTCGGCGTAAATTCCAGTATTGTCAGCACGCGGTGGGAGCCGGTCACGCGGCAGGTCGCTGTTGAGTGTCGGCGAGTTCACGGATCGCCGTTTTGCTCATCTGACGGTATGCCCGGTCGCACTCCTCGCAGGTAGTATGGTCTTGTCGAAACCGGAGGATCTCGCCGCACTGGCAGGCCCAGCCTTTGTGCTTGGCGGGATTGCCGTAGACGACGGCGTAGGGCGGCACGTCCCTGGTCACGACCGAGCCGGCGCCCACGAGGGCATGCTCCCCGATCGTGTTACCGCAGACGATGGTCGCGTTCGCCCCGATGCTTGCCCCGCGCCGAACCAGCGTGGGGAGGAAGTCTTCGGCCCGATTGCGGGGAAAGGCGCTTCGCGGGGTGTGGACATTGGTGAACACCATCGACGGCCCGCAAAACACGTCGTCTTCCAGCGTGACGCCCTGGTAGACCGACACGTTGTTCTGAATCTTGACGTTGTCGCCGATCACCACCCGCGGACCGATCACCACGTTCTGCCCGATGCGGCATTTCCTGCCGATGCGTACATGGCTGAGCACGTGGCAAAAGTGCCAGATGGCGGTTCCCTCGCCGATTTCCACTTCATCGTCGACGTAAGACGACTCGTGGACGAAGTAGCCGGGCTCGGTCGACATCGACGAAATCCTTCTTGCTGGGTCAGCTTACATCTCACTGTGGCCCGGGGCCACAACCAAGAGTCCTCGACAACATGGACAACATGCGAGCAGGCCGCGAAGTGGTCCGATCACGAGACTCTACGCCGCTCTCGAAGTCACTCCAGGCGGCCTCGCGCGACCGATGCTTCGGGTCGCGCTGAGTTGGCGCTCGACCTGCTCCAGGACGCGGACCACGCGCAAGCCGTCCCGGCCGTCGCTCCGGCAGGCGGTGTCCGAGCGAATGCTGTCGATGAAGTGTTGGGTCTCCGCGTCCAGAGGAGGCCGGCTGCTGACGTGCGGAATATGGATGTCGCCGTGCCGGACGCTGATCGTCTGCAGTGCCGAGGCGTCGCCGTATTCCAGGCGGGCCCCCTTGTCGAAGATGCGAACCTTCTCCGAGGGGTGCATGTCGTCGAAAACCAGCATTTTCCTCGAGCCGACGACCACCATCTTGCGTTCCTTGTGCGGATCGAGCCACGACACGTGGATCTGCGCGATCCGGCCGCCGCGAAAGTGCAGGTTCGCGAAAACGACGTCCTCGATCCCGTTTTGCAGGAAGCACGCACCACTGGCCATGACGCGGTCCGGTTCTTCGCCGAGCAGGTAGAGAATGACGGAGATGTCGTGCGCTGCCAGCGACCAGAAGGCGTTTTCGTTTTGTCGCACCACGCCCAAGTTCAGACGCTGGCAATAAACGTAATAGATCTCGCCCAGCGCGCCGCTGTCGACCTGGTCCTTCATCAGCGCGACCGCGGGGTGGTACTCGAGCAGGTGCCCCACCATCAGCT
>JBDRTC010000181.1:0-10173 GCA_043824335.1 Planctomycetota bacterium
CCGTCATAACAGCCTTGACAGACCACTAGCAGCCCAACCGCCTAAACGGGCCGCGAGCCTGTACGACACGCACCTTACCTCCGAGCCCTTCCGATGGCCCGAATCCTTGCGGTGGACTGGGATCAACACGAGGCGCGATACGTGTTGGGCGCCACCGCCGGCGGGAAGGTCACGGTCGACGCGATCGAGTCGGTGCCGCTGGTCGACGTGGCCGAAGGGGGCGCCGAGCCGCACCCCGACCTGGCCGGCTCGCTCACGGCCGCCATGTCGAACCTGAAGCTGGGCCGCACCCCGGTGTTGGTGGGAGTGGAGCGATCGAGCATCGAGCTGTTGCACTTCACGCTCCCCCCGGCCAAGGATAGCGAGCTGCCCGAACTGGTCGTCAACCAGGCGATGCACGAGTCGCAACTGGTCAGCGAGCAGTCGGTGCTCGATTTTCTCCCCCTGGGCGACGATCCGACCACCCCCCGCAACGTGATCTGTGCGGCCCTCTCGCCCGGGGAGATGGAGCGGATTTGCCAGACGTGCGAGGCCGCCGGGCTGAAGCCGACGCGGATGCTCTTGCGCCCGTTTGCCTCGGCCTCGCTGTTTGTCCAGACGGCCACGCCGGCCGAGGCGGTCTATCTCTTGGTCAGCCGGATCACCGATCAGGTCGACCTGATCATCGTCGTCGACGGCAAACCGGTCTTCTTCCGCACGGTCCGCTTGCCCGAGGGCGTGGGAGAAGACCAGGCGACCGCGCGGCTTCTGGCCGAAATCAATCGCACGCTGGCGGCCGCGCCGCAGTCGCACCTGCGGGGCGAGACGGTCGAGTGCATCTACATCTTCGGCCGTTCCGACGACCATCGGGATTTGATCGAGCAGATCCGGGGCGAGTTGCTCCTCCCGGCTAGGGTGTTCGACCCCTTCGAGGCCCTGCGCGTCCCCGAGGAGCGGACCCCGGAGGATTGCGGGCGTTTCGCGCCGCTTTTGGGCATGCTGCTCGACGAAGCCGCCGGCTCGCACGCCGTCGACTTCCTCCACCCACGAAAAATGCCCCAGCCGGTCAACCGCGTGCGGATCGCCGCGACCTGCGCGGGCGTGCTGGCCGTCGCGATCCTGGGCGTCGCCTACAACACGTGGAGCACGTGGTCCGAGATCAACGGCGAGAACCAAGTGCTGGCCGAGCGAGTCCGCGACCTGAAAGAGACGGGGAAAAAGGCCGCCCAGCGGCAGAAGCTCATCGACGCCGTCAGCCAGTGGCAGGCCCGCGACGTGATCTGGCTCGACGAGCTGAGAGACCTCTCCCTGCGGTTCCCCTCGACGCGCGACGTGGTCGTGTCGCGGATGTTGCTCTCGTCCTCCCAATCCAGCGGGTCGATCTCGGTGGAAGGTCTGCTTCGGTCGCCCGACGTGCTGGTCAAGCTGGAGAACCAGGTCCGCGACCCCTACCGAAGAGTGCGCAGCAAGCGGGTGCAGCAGCAGAAGGCGGAAAAGGACTACGCCTGGGTGTTCGAGACCTCGCTTTCCGTCCGGCCGCGGGGCGAAACACGGGACCGGAACCGATACGTGAGCCATCTCCCCGAAGAGGAATTGCTGCTTGCGGCCGAAGAGCCCGCCGCCAAAGAGCCCGCCGTGAAGAGTGAAACGCTGGCCGACGCGGGCACGCCGAAAAAGCAGCCGACCGTGAAAAAGGCCTCCCAGTGAAGCAAGCGCCCCAAGAAAGCTCGGCCTCGGCGAAGTACCGCCCCTACGTGCTGGCGGGCGTGCTCGGCGTCTCGCTTCTCTATTTCGGCGGCGAGTGGGTCGTCGCGAACCTGCTCCAAGGTCCGGTCGAAAACGCCCGAAAAACACAAGAGCGGCTCAAGGAAGAGATCAAGAAAAGGAAGGACGGCCTGGAGCGCGCCCGGGAAGACGCCGAGCGCCTGGCCCGGTGGAAGACGCAATCGCTGCCTTCCGACACCGAGGTCGCCCGCTCGCTCTATCAGGCGTGGCTCCTGGAGCTGGTCGAACACGTGAAGCTGGGGAACCCGAGCGTCAACTCGGGCGAGCCACTCGGCCGGCAAGGACTCTATCACACCATCTCCTTCTCGGTGCGGGGCCGGGGAACCCTCCAGCAGTTGACCGAGTTTCTCTATCTCTTCTATCAAACGGACCTCCTGCACCAAATTCGCTCGCTGAACATTATCCCCTTGTCCGACGCGGACCAACTCGACGTATCCATCTCGATCGAAGCGATGGTGCTCTCGGAGGCCGGCCCCGAGGCGAAAAAGGGGGCCACGGCCGAACAGAGGCAGGCGGCCGTCTTCGACGATTTCCGGGGCCGCGCCGGCGGCCAATCGGAGCGACTGGCCTCGATGACCCTCGCCTCCTACCAGCCCCCCGCCCTGGCCGATTACGAGCCGATTGTCATCCGCAACCTCTTCGGGGTCGGCGGCAGCCCCGATCCCACCAGCCACGCCTTTCTCACGTCGATCAACTCCGTCAACGGCCAGCCCGAGGCGTGGTTCACGTTGCGCGCAAGCGGCGAGACGAAGAAACTCCGGGAAGGGGACTCGTTTGAAATCGGCCAGGTTAGCGGCACGATTGTCGAGATCGAGGGAAGCGACGTGATCCTCGAGTCCGACGGCGAACGCTGGCTCCTGACCCTGGGCGACAGCCTCGTCGACGCCTGCGCCCTGCCTCCCGAGCTCTGACGGAAAAAAAGCACTTGCCCAACTGGTCGAACCTCGTTCCCAAGCTCCGCTTGGGAACGCCTCTTGCTGAGCCTCCGCCGGAATGACTCGCACTCGCTACAGGATCTTTGAGACCGATTGCCCGTACTTCATGACTTGCACGATCAACGGGTGGCTCCCGATCTTCACTCGGCCTGAAGCGGCACAGATCATCTTCGACTCGTGGCGTTACCTTGAGGAAGAGCGTGATTTCAGACTGTCCGCTTATGTCATTCTGGAGGATCATCTCCACCTGATCGCGTCCGCTCCTGAACTTTCCGACGTCATCAAGCGTTTCAAGTCCTTTACGGCGCGCCAGATTGTCGACTTGCTGCGTAAGCACGGAGCGGAGACGCTGTTGAGGCAGTTGCGAGCGTTGAAGCTGCGGCACAAGACGGAGAGCCAGTTTCAGGTTTGGCAGGAAGGGAGCAAGCCGAAGCAGATTCAGAACGACGAGATGATGTGGCAGAAGATCGAGTACATCGACATGAACCCGGTCGGGCGAGAGTACGTCGACGATCCGCGGGAGTGGCCCTGGAGTAGCGCGCGGAATTACGCAGGGCAGGAGGGAATAATCCCCGTGGTGACGAATTGGCAGTGATCGATCCAGAAGGGGAGCTTCCCAGACGTGCGTTCCCAAGCGGAGCTTGGGAACGAGGAAAGCCAGCAGCAAGCCAATTCCGGATGACACAACTTATGTTGCAGTAACGCTTTACGCTCCGTGCCCTCCGTGGCTCCGTGGTGAGCTTCCCCTCGGTGCGTTGCCCTTCGATGCGAATCCGCGCTAACTGCTCTTGAACCGGTCGGCAAGAATCTTTAGCATCCCCCCGCCTTTCCCTTTGGCGGTTTCCGCCACCCGTGAAAATCCCCGGCTTTTTTGGGCCAGTTCAGTGAAGCAATCGCTTGAACGATCGACCCGTGCGCCCTTTGTTTCTTGTGGGCACGCCTGGGTCTCGATCCTCGCGGGGCTCGTGTTGTGCTCGTTTGCGCGGGGTCAATCCGATGCGGCGGGGGATTACCAGGTCTATCCGCTCCGATACAAGGCGGCGTCGGAGGTGGAACAAATGCTCTCGGAGATGCTCTCCGACCTGGGACCAAGCGCGCACCTGGTGGCCGACCAGCGCCGCAACCAGATCCTGCTGCGAGGGCCCAAAAAGGCACAAGAGATCGCCCGGCAGTTGATAGAGTCGGTCGATCACCCGCCAATCCGACAGACGCCGGCCAAGCCGGTGGTGAAGGGGTACTCCTGCCCCAAGAGCCGGCTCAGCGACACGGCAAAGCGCTTGCGCCTTCGTTACGCGGGCCGCGACGGCGTTCGCGTAGCCATCGACGCGCAGACTTCGCATCTGCTCATTCTCGCGCCCCCCGAAGTTCACGCGATCATCGCCCGGGAGCTGGCCACCTCGCCGGTCGACGACAAGCCCGGCGAGATCGATCTGGAAGTGCTGTCGGAGCGGGTTCCCGACGAGCAGTTCGTCAAGCTGGTCCATTCGCGGGTGGACCGGATCGAGCCCCAGTTGCGCCAAATGCTGGGATCGCGTCTGGAGCCGTTGTCAAAACGGCGGTCGGGTCCCGATTACCTGTTCGTCGACGCCGCGGGCGGCCGCGTGGAGCTGAGCGTCGACCGCCTGGAGAACGGGATGTTTATCGGCGGCACGCGATCGCTGGTCGGCCAGTTCGCGGCCCTGGTCCGTGCGCTCGACGCACTGGACGATCCTCGTCAAGAGATAGGCAAGAGCGTGCGCATCGTGCCGGTCCACCGGGCCGATCCGGCCAAGGTCCGCCAGGCCGTCGACGCCTATCGGAGCGGAGCCGCTCCCGGCGGCACGTACCGGCAGGGCTCGGGCCGGTCGAGCGTGCCCAACTCGCGAAAGACCGGCTGGAGAGATCCGTCGGGTTCGGGGGGCATCGATCTCGTCCAATTCGCGATGCAGTTGGAGGAAGCGGGACGCGGCGCGAAATCGGCCGTCGAGCCGATCCCCACCACCGTGGAAGAGGAGCCGGAAGCGCCGGGCGGCCAGCTCCGGGAGCTGGGCCAGGACGTCGACATCGAGACCCTCGAAGACCTCGACGTGATCATCCTCCGCGGCCGCGATCGCGACATCGACGAAGTCAGCCGCATCATCGCCGAGATCGAGCGACTAAGCGTCATCGCGGAGCCGCTGATCAACATCTACCCGCTCAAGCACGTGTCGGGCGCCGGCGTCATCGAAATCCTCGACCTGGTCGCCGAGGACTGGGCGGGCGGGCGCCAGGGGAGCGTCCACATCACCGACCTGGTGAAGCCGAACGCGCTGTTGCTGATCGGCTGGGGCGAAGCGCTCGAGGCGACCAAGGAGCTGATCGCGAAGCTCGACCAGCCGGTCGCGCCGGAAACCCAGCTCCGCGTGTTCCCCTTGCGCCAGGCGCCGGCCGAGTCGGCCGCCTCGACCCTGGAAGGATTCTTCACCGACCAAGGAGGGATGGGCCCCCAAGTGCAGGTGGAGCCCGACACGCGGACCAACGCGCTGATCGTGCGCGCGTCGCCCCGCGACATGGCCGAGGTGGAGCTGTTGCTTGAGCATCTCGACCGGTCCGACAGCGAGGCCGTCAAGCGGACCCGGGTCCACAAGCTCAAGCACGCGCTGGCCGACGACGTGGCCGCCACGCTCGAGGACGCCATCACGGCCGCTGCCGGCGGCGGCACCGGGGCCGGGGCGCGGAAATCGGCCGTCCTCGAGCTGCTCACCGCCGACGTCGAGGGGCGGCAGCTTCTGAAGTCGGGCCTTCTCGACGACGTGCAGATCACCCCCGATCCCCACACGAACACCCTGCTCATCGCCGCACCCGTGGAGAGCATGGATCTCTTGATCGCCCTGATCGAGGAGCTTGACTCCCCCACCGGGGTTGCCCAGATCAAGGTCTTCAAGGTCGTCAACGGCGACGCGAACAGCCTGATCGAGATGCTCCGCATCCTGCTCCCCGCCCAGGCGGGCGCGGCGGGGCCCCAATTGGCCGGCGCCGAGGGGGAGAGCACACTGGTGCCCGTGCGGTTTTCCGTCGACGCCCGGACCAACAGCATCATCGCCACCGGCTCGGAAGGCGACCTGGCGATCATCGAGGCGCTTTTGCTCAGGCTCGACGCCGAGGAGGTCGAGGAGCGGAAGACGACCGTCTACCGGCTGAAGAACTCCCCGGCGCGGGACGTGGCCGAGACGGTCAACGAATATCTGCGAAGCCGCCGGATGGTGGAGCTGGCGGCCCCCGGGGCGGCGAGCCCCTTTCAGCAAATCGAACGCGAAGTGATCGTCGTGCCCGAGCAGGTGACCAATTCGCTGATTATCAGTGCGACCCCCCGCTTCTACACGGCGATCGAAGAGTTGGTCAAAGACCTCGACGAGGCCCCGGCTCAGGTGATGATCCAGGTGGTGATCGCCGAAGTGGAGCTGAGCGACGTCGACGAGTTCGGCGTGGAGCTGGGCCTCCAGGACTCGATCCTCTTCGACCGCAGCCTGCTGGGCGACCTGGTCAGCATCACCGAGAGCACGCTGGTTCCCGGCGTGGGCACAGTGCAGAACCAGGTCATCCAGGCGGCCTCGAACACGCCCGGCTTCGACTTCAACAACCAACCCCTGGGAAACAGCGGAAGCTCAAAAGCGCTGGCGAATTCCGACAAGGTCGCCGGCCAGGGCCTCTCGAATTTTGGCCTGGGGCGGATGTCGAGCGAGCTGGGCTATGGGGGGTTGGTGCTCTCGGGTTCGAGCCAGGGCGTGAGCGTGCTGATTCGGGCCTTGCAGGAGAGCCGAAGGCTGGACGTGCTGGGCCGCCCCCAAATCATGACCCTCGACAACCAGCCGGCCTACATCCAGGTGGGCAAGCTCGTGCCGCGGATCGCCGGCACCCGGTTCGACGCCAACACGCAAGTCAACCAGATCGACCTGGAGCCCACCGGCCTGATCCTGGGCGTGACCCCGCGGGTCAGCCCCGAGGGAACCGTGGTGATGGAGATCGACGCCGAGAAATCGGACCTTGGGCCCGAGGCGGAGGGGATCCCGGTGTCGTATGTGGGAGGGCAGGTGATTCGCCAGCCCAGCATCAACATGACGCTGGCCCAGACCACCGTCAGCGCCGCCAGTGGCGAGACGATTGTCCTGGGTGGACTGATCACCAAGAAAAAATCGACGGTCGAGCGGCGCGTTCCCTGGCTCTCGCGAGTCCCCGTGCTGGGAAACCTCTTCCGCTACGACAACCAAACCGAGCGGCGCACCGAACTCTTGATTATCCTCACGCCCCACGTCATCACCAACGAGGAAGACGCCGAACGGATCAAGCAGGCCGAGGCGGCTCGCATGAGCTGGTGCCTGGCCGACGTCGTCGAGTTAAACGGCCCCATCGGGGTCCATGACGACCGCGACGCTTCCGCTTGGCGCGGAGAAGGCGAGGTGATCTATCCCGACCTGAATCCTCGCGGCCTGAAGCCGGGCGAGTTTTCTCCGGAAGAGTTCTTGCCGGAAGATTTGCCCCTGTCGCCCCCGATCGAACGAGCGCCCAACGCCGCGCCGCCGGAGAACCCGCTCCGCGATCTTTCGCACGATTAGCCGCCCGTTGAACACGTTACGTCCAATCCAACCGAATCCCATGTCTCGAAGACGAGCAAGGCCTTTGGATCGCGTTAGGCTTTGTCGGAAACCCTGTTCGCTTGTAACTGCCGGGGTGGCATGCCCTCGCGAAGCGTGGGCATGTGCCCGCCAAACATGGCGACGCAAGCGACGCCATGCCACCCGGAGCCAGGGTTCTCCGACAGAGCCTGGAGCACGCCATTCAGTCCTGGCCGTCTGTTGCGCCGTGGTGCTGGCGTTGGCTTGCGTCTCGGGCTGCAGCACGCTCGATCTTGGCAAGGGCCTCTCCTGGCCGGGCTCTGAGCCGAAGCCGCAAACGCCCGTCCGTTTGGTCAACGTTTGGACCGATACGGTGCTGCAGACGCAGGGCCAACCCGGGGTACGCGGATTCGGCGGCCGGGTCTTCTTCTACGCCGAGAAGAAGGATGAGCCGGTCGTCGTCGACGGCACGCTCACCGTCTATGCCTTTGACGATGAAGACCCGAATCCAGACACGACCGCCCCGGAGAAGAAGGACATCTTCCTACCCGCGCAACTGGAGAGCCACTACAGCAAGTCGAAAGTGGGCCATTCCTACAGCTTCTGGCTCCCCTGGGACGCGGTCGGCGGCCGGGAGCGGCAGATCAGCCTGCTCGCCCGATTCGAGGACCGCGCGGGGAGAGTGGTGATGTCGCAGTGGGCGCATGCGACACTCCCCGGCAGGAAAGCCCCGGAGACGCCCCAGGCACCCTACGAGAGCACGATCGGCCGGCTGGACGATCTGACGAGCGGCGCCGTGCGGCAAATCGCCCACGAAGTGCCCGTCGATCCGACGAAGAAGAAGGAAATGACCACGGCCACGATCAACCTGACTCCGAGTTTCACCCAGAAGCTGCTGGCGGCGGCCAGTGCCGAGGCCGAAACGGGCGATGACGACGACGGCCAAGAGCCCCAGTCGGCCCCGCCGACGGCTACGGCCGATCCTCCGGCCGAGCCGAGCGACTCGGCTCGGGTGACTTCACAATCAGGTCGTTTTGCACGTCGGACACTCCGGGCTCCAGGAGGAGCATCAGGCGGGCCAACTTCCGCTCCCGCTCGGAAGGAACCTCGCCTCGCAAGGTGGCCTTCGCCCCTTCCCAGGACACCTCGATCCGGCTACTTCCGCTCAACCTCAACGACGACTCCAACCGACGAGCCAGCTCCAGATTGACCGTTTCCGCCGGCCGGGGAGCGAAGTGGAAGCCGATGGCCAGCCGCGGATCGTACATTCGGGCGCGCGGCCGTGAGGCGGACGCCGTCCGGTTGGCGTCGGGCCCGGTCTCGATGCGGAGATCCGAAACGGCCGATTCGACCTCGCCGGTGGTCTCGGCCTGCCGCATGCCGACGAACCCTGCGCTATCCCGCGAATCGGCGCCGACAAAGTCGGCCGTGTCCCGGTTGCCGCGCACGTAACGCGCATTGAGATCCACGGTGCCCACCCCTTCGGCCCCCGCCTTCTCGGACGCGGATTGCCCAGCGGCCGCCGATTGCCGGGAGGCAAAAGATGGCCTCCGGCTCGTTTCCTGCCGGCTTCGGCCCGACGCCGAGCGGCCGAGCGCCCGGTCGCCGAACATCTGCGCCCGAGCTTCGCTCGTCGCGGCCAGGGCGGCAACGAGCGCCAAGGCAATCATGGTTCGCCTTGTTCTCACAACGGGGTCTCCCGGGACCTGATTTTCCACCGGATCTCAAGCTGATCTCAGTGTACCAAAGAACGTCCGGGCGTTCTACCGAAAGCCGGGTGGGGCGCAAGATGGTCGACCGAACCGGGCCCGTGGGTTAGACTTCTTGTAGATTCGCCCCTTCGGATGCCGGAGCGGGCGGGCGCGGTGCCCCATTCTGGGGGGCGCGTGGCTTGACCGTCCGTTCGCTTCCGTGATATAAGCCGGATAAACTCGACGATTCGTACGCCGCCGATCTTCGGCAAGTTGGCTGCCCCGCTCTGTTGCGAGTGATTGCTGATGGCGCTGGTGACGCTAAGGATTCTGGACGGCGCGGATCGGGGGCGCGTGTTCGAGAACATGCCCACGCCGGTCACGATCGGCCGCGAGGAGGGCAACTCGGTCCAACTCAACGATGAGCGGATCAGCCGGTTCCACATCAAGATCCAGGAAGACGATGACAAGCTGGTGCTGACCGACCTGGAGAGCACTAACGGCACCAAGGTCAACGGCGAGAGTGTTCAGTTGTGGATCCTCCGCCACGGCGACGTGATTATGGTGGGCCGGACCGTGCTGCTGTTCGGGTCCCAGGAGGAGATCGCCCGGCGGTTGGCCGGTTTGCGGGGGGGAGACGTTTCCGCCGGCGCGACGCTCAACGCCGAGGAGGCGGACCAGGCCTCGCCGTCGATCTCCCTGGAGTTCGAGCTGAACTTCGGCGACGACCCGGACGCCCAGGCCACGCTCCACGCGCTGGCTCCGCCCGAGCTACCCGGCGGGCTGAGCCCCGGCCAGGCTGCCCAATTATCCGAGATGCTCCAGTACCTCCACTTGCGCATGCGAGGGTTGGTCCAGTCGGTCAAGGTGAAGAAGAAATCGGAGCAGGTCACGCTCGAACAACGCCAGTGGCAGAATCTCCTCGATCTGCACGACCGCGTGGCCGGCTATCTCCGCAGCATCGGCGAGCCCGACCAGTGACGCAGGTTCTGTTGGTGCGGCTGTTGTACTGCCGCACCTCCGCTGGGGGCAGCAGTGCAACTGCTGCCCCAACCACAGGTTGTGCCTGGGCCGTTGGTAGTGGCCGCATTCATGCGGTCTACCCGGTTCTTGCCTGTAGGGAACGCCTTCCGTGGCGTTCCATGAAGTGCCGGCAAGTGCTCCTTTCTCTCGCGGACCGGAACGCCACAGAGGGCGTTCCCTACAGGTGAT
>JBDRTC010000182.1:0-7454 GCA_043824335.1 Planctomycetota bacterium
GAGCTGGCTGGAGTTCAACGACAGGGTGCTCCGGGAGGGTCTTTCCGAGGACGTTCCGCTCCTGGATCGGCTGAAATTCCTGGCCATCACCGGCTCGAACCTCGACGAGTTCTTCATGATCCGCGTGGCGGGGCTGATGCAGCAGCGCTCGGCCGGGGTCCGCAAGCGCGATCCGGCCGGGCTCACCCCCGCCGAACAAATTACGGCGATCAGCCGGCGGACCCACCGGATGATGGCCGAGCAGACCGTGGGCATCCGCGAGGCCTTCTCGAAGCTGGCCGAGCACGGCCTCTCGGTCCTCCAGCCACGCGACTGGACGCCCGACGACCGCAAGTTTCTCCAGTCGCACTTTTCCCGGGAAGTCCTTCCGGTGCTCACGCCTCTGGCGGTCGAGGAGTTGGATCCTTGCCCGCTGCTGCCCGGGCTGCAATTGCACGTGGCGCTGGTGATCAAGTCGAAGAAGCCGAAGGAAGCGGAGAAGGAGAAAAAGAAGAAGAAGAAGGAGGAAAAGATCGCGGTCGTCCCGGTTCCGGCCCGAATGGCCCGATTCGTCCGGCTCCCGGCCGGGGAGGGGCTGCGTTTGGCGTTGCTGGAAGACGTGATTGCCGCGAACGTCGACATGCTTTTTCCCGGCTGTGACGTCGTGGCCACGACCGTCTTCCGTCTGACGCGCGACGCCGACGTGGCGTTTCAGGACGACGATGCCAGCGATCTGTTGAACGTGGTCGAGCAGGCGGTGCTCGGCCGGCGGCGGCGGGCGGCGGTGCGGCTGTCGATCTCGGCGGGGCCCGACGCGCGGCTCCACAAGTGGCTCGTCGACACGTTCGAGCTCGACGAGGAGGGCGTCTACGAAATCGAAGGCCTGCTCGACGCCACGGCCCTGTGGGAGATCGCCAATCTCCCGGGTTACGAGTCGCTGAAGGTCCCCGACTGGCCGCCGCAGCCGCCGCGCGATCTGATCGGGGTCGACGACCTCTGGCAGGCCCTCCGAGAGCGCGACGTGATGCTCTTGCACCCCTATGAAAGCTTCGACCCCGTGGTGCAGTTGGTCCAAGAGGCGGCCAAGGATCCCGACGTGCTGGCCATCAAGCAGACTTTGTATCGCACCAGCGGGGATTCTCCGATCGTCCGGGCGTTGGCCGAGGCGGCCGAAAACGGCAAAGAGGTCACCGCCCTGGTGGAGCTCAAAGCGCGGTTCGACGAGGCCCGAAACGTGGCCTGGGCCCGACGCCTGGAAGACGCCGGCTGCCACGTGGTTTACGGGATCGCCGGGCTGAAGACGCACGCGAAGGCGCTGTTGATCGTGCGCCGCGAGTCGCCGCAAATCCGCCGCTACGTGCACCTGTCGACCGGCAACTACAACGACAAGACCGCCCGGCTCTACTCCGACATCGGCCTGATGACCTCCAACCGCGACGTGGCCGCCGACGTCGCCGCGCTGTTCAACCTCCTGACCGGGTACTCCGAGGCGGTCGGCTGGTCGAAGCTGACGGTCGAGCCGGGCCGGCTCAAACAGCGGTTCATCGACTTGATCGACCGCGAAAGCCAGGTCTCCACGCCCGATCGACCAGGCCTGATCATGGCCAAGGCCAATTCCCTCGAAGACGAGGAGATTTGCGAGGCGCTCTACAGGGCGAGCCAGGCCGGCGTGAAGGTGAGGCTGAACATCCGCGGGATTTGCTGTTTGCGCCCCGGTGTCGAGGGCCTTTCAGAGAACATCGAGGTCCGCTCCATCATCGACCGCTTCCTGGAGCACTCGCGGATCTTCTATTTCCGCAACGGCGGCCACGAGGAGGTCTACATGTCCAGCGCCGACTGGATGCGGCGCAACCTGGAGAAGCGTTTGGAGATCATCTTCCCGATTACCGATCCCCGGCTGCGGAAACGGTTGATCGACCTGCTCGGGGTCTTCTTCGCCGACAACGTGAAAGCCCGCCGGCTTCTGCCCGACGACGCCTACGAGCCGGTTCCGCGAAAGGGCCCGCCCGTTCGCGCTCAGCCGCGGTGCTACCGCGACGCAGTCGACGCCGTCCGCTCGGTCGAACACTCCACCGAACGCTTTCACCCGCTCACCCGCCCGAAAGAGGAAACGGCCTGAGTTCGCTTCCTTACGTCGCGGTGGCGACCTCCTCGTAAGAGTCGACCAGGGACCGGCTCGGCATGCCAAGCCTCAACACCGGAGCGAAGTCGGCAAACTCCTCGTCGATCCTTGCCAGCATCTCCACCGGCGAAGGTCCGTTCGCCGGACAGGCCTTCCCATAGTAATTCTCAAACTGGGTGCGATCGGTCCAGGTTGGATCGCCGGCCGTCGGCAACATCGCCGAGAGAGCCACGGCCAGCTTGCCCGGCTCGGCTTTCGGCGCGGAAATCCAGCGGTCGATCGCCAAATGGTTCTCGATCAGCACCGCAAACGCTTCCGGGAGATTCCATTGCCGGGCCATCATCCCGGCAGCCTCCGCGTGGGTCCAACCGAAGACGTGTCGCTCCAGCACCGATAGCCGAACCTTGCCGTTCTGGCGGGCATTCAGCAGCCTGATGTAGGTCGCCGGCGCCTCCCTGGCCAGCAAGGGGATCGCCATGTCTTGCAGCAAGGCCGCCGAAAACGGCTCCTCGACCTCCTTGATCCCCAAGAGCTTTCCCATCGCCCGAGCGAACAGGGCCCGACGCAACGAGTCCTGCCAAAGGCTCTTCAAATCAAAGGGGCCGCATTTGGGGTTCGGCATCAGGCTGAAGACCGCACTCCACAGCGCGAAGTTCTTGATCGTGCGAATCCCCACCAGTGTGATCGCCAGCTTGACGCTGGAAATCTCCCGCGAAAACCCAAAGTACGAAGAATTGACGAAACGCAGTACCTGGCCGGCCAACCCCGGATCGCACTCGATCGGAAGGGCGAATTCCGCCGGGCCGTTCGTGGGGTCCTGCGAGAGCTCCAACAGTCGAATCGCACTCTGCGGCAGGGCAGGTAGCTGCGCCCCACTGAGGACCCTCTTCAAGTCAATCACCGGAAACTGTTCCTTGGTCATCGCGTTGTTTACCCCATGGTGCCACGGTCGGAGAACTCATCCACTTCTGGCGGCGGCAGGAGAGCCCGCGCTGGCTTCCACATGCCTTGCCATGTGAAAACCTACGACGCAACCGGCGTCCAGGCAAACGGAAATCATCTCCCTGACGCCTCTTTGGTGGCGGCTGTCGCCACCCGACAACCGCGTGGCGAAAACGCAACGCATGTCGCGGGGCCCCGTTGCCGGATGACGACGCCACGCGCCTCCACACCGAGGCCCTTCCCGGGGCGCAACTCGATTCCTCGAAACGGGTTGCACGCCACCGTCAACACGCCTCGCCGGGGACCGGTCCGGCAGTTGCAAGCCCGCTTCTCTACGGACAGCCGCAATCGCCGTCTTGGGAGTCGCAACGTGCGTTGGATTGGTTGGTGCCTGGTGTTCTTGATTGCCCTGGGCTGGCTGGCCAGCGAAGTTCCGCTGCCCGAAACGCCCGGCGCCGCCGCGGAGCCACCAGACTGCTGGCGACGTACCCAGGACGGCTGGCAGTGGGCCTGGTGGGTGACTCCCCAGATTCCCGTGCGCCGGCCAGCGCTACACCCGGGCGCGATTGGGCTGCTGGAGGTGCTCGTCTCGATCGCGGCCCTGGTCGCGTTTCCCACTCGAAGTCGCCTGACTGCGACCGCGGGTTCCAACGCACGTGGTCCCCACCAACAGGGCCCGGGACAGGCCAGACATCGGCCCCCACGATTGCACAACTCTGACCCATCTCTGGTGGCACGTCCGTGATCCGCGAAGCTGCCGCGGGCGACGCAAAGTCTTTCATTCCAGAGGGTTCAGGGTTCGGGGTTCAGGGTTCAGAATACTGCTTCGGACGGTTGTTGTGTCCACAAGGGGACATGCCCCTCGCCCATCGTGTCCATGAAACGTTGGCACGAAAGTCCTGAACCCTGAACTCTGAACCCTAGGGCGGCTGCGGCCCCGCCGCCCGAGGCTGACGGCCCTCTTTCGTTTCCCAAAAAACCGGGCCCCATTCTGAAAAGGGTGGCACGGATTTTCGGGGAGAAGCCCACTAATCTCTATGGAAGGGCTTGTCTCTTGGGAGCGGCTGGCTGTGCTCCGAATGCTTTACCCCCCCGTTTGAAGGAGGTCGGTTCCCGTGATGCGACTTACCTTACGCACGATGCTCGCCTACATCGACGATATTCTCGAACCGGAGGATGCCGAGGCGATCGGCAAGAGGATCGAGCAAAGCGAGTTTGCCACCACGCTGTTGCACCGCACGCGCGACGTGATGCGGCGGCTGCGGCTCGGCACGCCCGACCTGACGGACCGCGGCGCCGGACTTGACCCGAACACCGTGGCCGAGTACCTCGACAATTCGCTCGCCGACGACCGGGTGCTCGACTTCGAAAAAGTCTGCTTGGAATCCGACGTCCATTTGGCCGAGGTGGCCTCGTGTCACCAGATCCTGGCCCTGGTCCTGGGGGAGCCCGCCGAGGTCGATCCGGCGAGCCGTCAGAGGATGTATCAGTTGCTCGAACTCGAGCGAACCGGGGCGGCCGGGGCCACCGAGGCCGCCGAATCGGAGGCCGCGAAGCTCGTCGCCGCGCGGCATGCAAGAGCCAAGACCGGCGCCCCGGAAAAAACTGTCGATCGGACGCAAAGACGCCGTAGTTGGCTGCCGACGGCGGTGGCGGTGACTGCACTGCTGGCCTGCGGGATCCTCGCGTTGGCGATGACCGGCCAACTCGAGCCCGGCTCGATCCTGGGAGACTCGCTTGGGCTTGGCCGAGCCGACCAATCGACGGCCATGGCACCGGAGCCGTCCCAGATTCAGGCCGGATCGCCCCAGGAGCCCCCGGCCGAGGGCGGCGTGAGTGGGGAGGCTCTGCCATTGGGAGCGGGTGAACCCGATTCGCAGCCGCCTGCGGCGACCGAGTCGCTGGAGCCCGCGGGCGAAGCCCCGCCGCCAGCCGTTGCCACAAACGGGGCAGGACGAGCCGAGCCGCCGGGCCAGCTGGCGCCGGTGACTGCCGTGGACGCCCCTCCAATGCCTGAGCCTGCCGCGTCGCCCCCTTTGACACAACCTCCGATTGCGAGCGCGGCTGACATCGCAGGGGAGCGGGAAACGCCGCAAGGGGAGGAACCGGCCCCCGGGCCGGAGGCTCAGCCGGGAGCCGGGCAACAAGCCAATCCGGCCCCGCTGCCGACGGAGTTCGTCGGCCAACTCAACTCGCCGGCGCACGTCCTTTTGGGGTTTGACCCCGGCGCGGGCGCCTGGAAACGGTTGCGTGACCAGGAGCCGCTCGTCGCCCAAGCCGGCTATCTGTCCCTACCCACTTACCGGCCCATGCTCCAACTGGTCGACCAAACGCGAATCTGGCTGATCGGCAGCTGTCAGATCGAGTTGATGCCCAGCGATCAGGAGGGCGTCGAGGGCCTGGTTGTCGACCACGGTCGGTTGATCGTCGAGGCGCCGGAAACGGCGGAAGGCCGGCTGAGATTGCGCGTTGGAGACCGGCTGGGAATGATCACGTTCGCGGACGCCGGATCGCAGCTGGCCGTGGAGGTCGCTCGGGCGGCCGTCCCCGGCAGCGATCCGGAAACTCAGCCCGGCCCCCGAACGGCGAACTTGTACGCCACCTCGGGCAGGCTCCTTTGGCAGGAGCACCCGGGCCGCGAACCGTTGGTCGCGGATGCCCCGGTCCGTCTGACCTTGAACGATGAGCCGTCGGAGGCCGAGGCCGTTCGAGAGTTCCCCAGTTGGATCGTCGCCGACACCATCAGCCTCCTGGATCAACGGGCTTCCAGCGCGATCGAGCGTGAGCTGGAAGCCGGCCGCTCGGCCCTGTTGGGACTCCGGGAGCTGGCCGATCACCGCCGCAAAGAGGTCCGTTTGCTCGCGCTGCGGTGTCTGGACGGTCTCGGTGACTTCGAGTTGACGGTGGCCGCGCTGGACGAGCCCGAGCAGCGTTCGGCCTGGCCCGACTACGTGGCCCAGTTGCGCGCCGCGGTGGTGCGCAGTCCTCTGGCCGCTGCCCAGGTCCGCACGGCCATGGAGAAGCTCCACGGCAGCGAGGGGACGGCCCTGTACGAAATGCTCTGGAAATACGGGGACGAGTTGAAGAGCGAAGACGCCGCCCGCCTTGTCCGAGCCCTGGACCACAACACCCTCGCGTTTCGCGTCGTCAGCTACCAGACGCTGAAGAGGGTCACCAAGCTGGGCCTGAACTACCATCCCGAAGACCCGGCCGTGAAACGCCAGCCGTGGATCCAGAAGTGGAAGGAACGTTTGAGTTCCGATTCGAAGCTGGGGACGCAGTCGCAAGACACCGGCAAAACTCGCCCCGCGGCCGCGACCCCCTCCACCGAGGAGTTTCTCCCCGGCATGGAAAATTAGGGGACCTGCGCGGGGGGCCCACCCAGTCCGCCATCCGTCATTACGGGTGGGTTATTATTCCCGAATCTGTGGGATGGGTTTCTCCTCTTTTCCGAATTTCTCTCCACTCGGGGCCTTCCATCACAAGTCTTTTCCGAATAAACATTTACGACTCCCGGGAAAGGCCTCTCCTTCGCATCCCTTCCGGCCACACGGAGCTAGACTTGGGATAACGTGCGGAAACCGTGAGGGGGAGCAATCGGCTTTCCGTTTGTCGGCAAGCGACGGTTCCGCTAGAATTCTCCTTTTGGGAGGTCCTCTGGGATCCTCCCGAGTTCCCAGCAAGGAGTTGACTCGGTGCAGATCAGGATATCCACCCGGCATGGGAGTGTCAGTGACGAAACGCAGTCGAGGATCAGAGCCAAGGTTGAGAAACTAACGCGACTGTTCGATCGGCTCACGGCCATTGAGCTGACGATCGATCTTGAGCGTCGAGACGAGCCGAGCGTCGATCTGCGCGTATCGGCTGAGCACAAGCACGACTTTGTGGCCAGCACCCGCTCCGGCGAATTGATGGGCTCCGTCGATCAGGTGATCCACAAGCTGGAGCAGCAGCTTCGCAAGTATAAAGAGAAGATTCAAGACCGCCACCGCAACGCGGGAGACCGTCAGCAGGGAGTCCGCAGCGGTTCCGGGCCGACGGACGAGTGACGAAACGGCCGCAAGCCGGTTCCCGCCGGGGGCGAGAAGACGCAGGCGCGATCGTCAAAGCGTTTTGCGCAAGAGCGCACATGAGGAGAATCCCTAGAATGAAGTTTGCCGATTTTGTAGTCCCCGAGGCGATCCGGGCGGAAGTGGCCGCCGACGACAAGGAGGGAGCGATTCGAGAGCTGGTTCAGACGCTGATGGACGCCGGGGTAATCGAGGAGGAAGTGTTTGAGACGATCGTCGAGGCGATCCTAAGACGCGAGGAGTTGGGCTCCACCGGCATCGGACGCGGGGTGGCCGTTCCGCACACGAAGCACCCCAGCGTGAGCCGCCTGATGGGGACCGTGGCGGTAAGCACCAAGGGG
>JBDRTC010000183.1:0-3964 GCA_043824335.1 Planctomycetota bacterium
CCGCTCGGTTTGCCCGACGGAGGGCCGTCCTGCTGATCCCGCGGCTTCTCTGGGGTCTCTCCGGGCTGCTCGCCGCCGGGCTGCTTCTGCTGGCTGGAGCCGGGGCCTTCGCCCTCTTTCGCCGCTTGACCCGTGGGCTGATCGGCTTTCATCTGGTCGCCGGCGTTGGTTCCGGCTTCCCCTTCTCCTTGCTGATCCGAGGGCGAGCCGCCCTGCTCGGCGGCGTTTTGGGTGCCGGCGGCTCCGGTGCCCGTTTGTTTGGATCGCTGCCCGCCGCCCTTCTCACCCCCGCCGGAGCGATCGCCGCTGGTATCGCCCTGGGAGTTGGAATCCTTCTTGTCCAAGAGGCTGGTCGAGGGGGACTGGGCCGATTCGCCCTCGCTCGGCTCGCCCTGATCGCCTTCGCTGGATTGCTTCTGGCGCTGCTGGTTGGCCTCCTGTGGCGCCGGGCTGCCCGCGTTCTCGCTCGATGGCCTTCCGGCGCCGGTTTGCCCTTCGCTGTCGTTGGGGTCGCCGCCTTGGGCGTCGGGCTTCTCTTGACCGGGGGTCGATGATTCTTTCTGATCCGGCTCACCGGGTCCCTTGGCTTGGGCCCCTTGCGCGTCCTCAGGCTGCTGGTTGGGGCCGGCATTTTGGCCGTTGGCCGGGCGGTTGTCGGGCATCTTTTGCTCTTCGGCCTGCTCGCCAGCACCGGGCTCTCGCTGGGCGTCTGCCGACGGCTCCTCGCCCGACGGTTTCCCGCGCTCGGCGCCTTGGCTTGCCCCATCCGCCCCGGGCTTGTCGGCTTCTTGCCCCGGCTGTTCTCCTGATTTACCCGCCTGGCCCGAGGCCTCCTGGTTCTGCTGTTGCTCGGCCCGGTGTTTCAGGATTTCCTCGAACGCGTCGCCCGCGTTCGTCTCGCCGTCGATCGGCTCGCGACGCGGCGACGGTTGCCCTCCGGTCTGGTTCCCGGTTTGCGGATCGGCCCCTTGTTGCTCCGAGCCTTTTTGCCCCGAATTCTCACCCGGCTGTTGCGATTCGGAGCCCCCCTTGCTGGTATCCGACTGTTGGTCGGCGTTTTGCTCGCCGGTTTGCTGCTGGTCCGATTCGCCTTGCTGTGGCTCCTGGCTGTCGCCGGATGGCGGATCCTCGGGAGCGTCCTGCGGTTGATCTTGGCCTGGCTCTTCTTTTGGCTGTTCGGGTTGCCCCGGTTCAGCCGCGGGCTCGGCTGGCGGCTGTTCCGGCTCCTGCTTGGGTGTTTGACTCGGTGGCGTTCCAGGCTCCTGAGGAGGCTCGGCCGGCGGCCGGCGATCTTCGGGCCGAGTGATGGTGATCCAGCGCCGGGCCGTTTCCAAGCGGTTGGGCGGGCGGACCGTATCGCTTCCGAGAGCGGCCGAGGCCGTGTTGGCCGGCTCCTCCCAAAACATGTTGTCTTCCGCCTCGGCCCAGTAGATGACCCTGTCGCCCGCCTTCAGTCCCAGCCGGGCCGGCTCGAACAGGTACGTCTTCTCGAACGGTCCCTCGTGGGGCGGTTCCGGGCGCGGCTTGTCGCAAAGCGGGGGGATCGGCAGACTCTCTTCGTCGCGTTCGGCACGGAGGGCCACTCGTCTGAGGGCGAAGTCGGGGTCCTCGGCACGGATGCGAAGCTCGAGCGCCCCGTCCTCGGCCAGTTCGATCTCTTCCGGCGGCGGTTCGATGAACGAGATTTCAGGCGCGAGGTCGCGAATGACCTCGATCCGATGCCGGATCGGCCGGCGGCTCCCCCGCCCGCTGGTATCGGTGAACCGAAGTTCGTACGACTTGCGCTCCGGGCGGCCCGGATTGTCCGGGTCCATCGCCAGGGTGAAGCGGGCGGTGGCCTTGCGTGATTCTTCGATGGTCATTTTGAGCGCGTGGCGGGGATCACCGTCGAACTCCACCGCCGCCCGATTGATCTGTTGGTTCGCGGTGGCGTGGAGCATGACCCGCGTTCCCTCGATCGCTTTCAGGTCGGCCAGACGCCGGTCGATTCGGTCGGGGATGCCGGTGTACTCGGGATAATCGTACTCGACGCGGTCGACCACGATCGACGGAGCCGTCTCGACTTTGAGCGTGAACTGCGGCGTGCGGCAATCGCCGGCAGCCAGGTAGTACTCGACGTTTTGCTGGAGCCCGAAACGACCGGGCGGCAGATCGCAACCGTGGCGGGACCTGTCTTCGGGGCGCGTCATGGGGATGGCCTGATCGACGCTTTGCCCGTCGGCCGTTGTGTAGTAAAGGAGCACCTCTTCGCCGTCGGCCAAGTCGTTGACCTCGGCCGAAACGCTGACCACGTCGCCCTGGTACGCGACCCCATCGCCCGGCATGATTCCCTCTATCTTTACCCGGGTGGGAGCTTTAATGTCGGCCCAGGGCCAAATGACCCGGCGTAAGGAGGCCATCGTGCTCTTCGGCGAGAGCGCCAGGTACAGGCACGAGACCGCCAGGACCGCGGCCAAGACGCTGCCGAGCCGGACCAGGTGCGAGCGGTCGACGGCGATGTCGCCCGGGATCTCGGTCAGGTCGGCCGCCGCTTTCCGCTCGAGTGCCTGATAGACGCCTCGGGAGAGCGCGTCCTGCTCGGCCTCGTTCCGCTCGCGGCGGAGGTAGAGGAGATTGACCAGGCTGTTTTTGAGCGAGGGACGGGTCTGCTCGATGCTGTGCGCGGCGAAGATCGGATTTACCCGATGGATCAACGGCGGCGCAATGCGGAGAGCGAGAATGAAGCTCGCGGCACCGAGCAGGCCGGCAAACAGGACGAGGCGTCCCCAGAAGTCCAGCCCTCCGCGGATGAGCCAATGGTCCGCCACTGTGGCCAAGAGGAGGTAGGCCAGCGCGGCGGCCGCCAACGCGATCAGCCCGGCCCAGAGGTCGACGCGCTTGACCTGCCGCCGGGTCTGCCGGAGCCGCCGGTCGATGTAGCCTTCGCACTCAACCGACTGCGGCTGAAGCGGCGGCACGCCGGACGGCGCTGTGGGGGGTGCAGTTCCGCTAGCCATGGGGGCCAATGAATGGGTTGGGGGACTCTCGATCCAAAGATTATGACGCTTCGCACCCGGTGCCAGGTTCCTCCACTGTTCATTATAGTCTTGCATCCCCAGGGCAGAAGAATGTTCCTTGGCCGAGTTCTCCTCTGTCGGGCACCCCATGTGGTCGTCGCTCGGTTTCGCGATACAATACGGGGCATAATCTCCGGTATTTACCGGAGAACGGGAGACAGCCCCTTTCACTGGGGGGCTTGTTCTGCTGATTCCAACGCCCGGGGGGTCTCTCGGGTGTCGAATTCGATGTTGACCGACCCACGAGGGAAGAGCATGCCTTACGACGTGACCTTGATTACCGGGGACGGGGTCGGCCCGGAGCTGGCCGATGCCGCCCGACGATGCGTAGACGCCACCGGCGTCGAGATCCGCTGGGACATCCAGGAAGCAGGGGTCGACGTGATGGAGCGCTCTGGCACGCCGCTGCCCGACGCGGTGATGGAGAGCATCCGCCGGACCCGCTGTGCCTTGAAGGCCCCGATCACCACGCCGGTGGGCACGGGCTTCCGCAGCATCAACGTCCACTTGCGTCAAGAGCTGGGCCTGTTCGCGTGCATCCGGCCCTGCAAGCACTACCCGGGCGTGCGGAGCTTCTTCGGCGACCTGCCGGTCGACCTGATCGTGGTCCGGGAAAACACCGAGGACCTGTACGCGGGAATCGAGTTCGAGCAGGGCAAGCCGGAGACGGCCGAGCTGATCGATTACATCAACAAGGTCTCCCCGGATCGCAGGATCAAGAGCGGCCGGCACGAGACGGGCGTGTCGATTAAGCCGATCAGCATTTCCGGGACCGAGCAGATCGTCCGCTGTGCATTCGAGTACGCCCGCGACAACGGCCGCAAGAAGGTCACGGCGGTGCACAAGGCGAACATCATGAAGTATTCCGACGGCCTGTTCCTCTCGACGGCCCGAAAGGTGGCCAAGCA
>JBDRTC010000184.1:0-5646 GCA_043824335.1 Planctomycetota bacterium
AGTTGTAGGATTTCAACGCCTGGTAGTATTCGATCTGGGCCTGGGCCAGCCGCTGCTGGGCCAAGAGACGCCGGTCTTCATCCACGGTCAGTCCCCCTGCCTCGATCGCCTCCCAGGTCTCCAGCTCGTCTTCCGCGGCCAAGCGCCGGTTCAAAGCGGACTCGCACGTCTGGTAGTTCTTGTGCAGACCGCGCATCGCTTCCTGCAAGGCGTGGGAAACCTCCAATTCCAGCTCCTGGAGCACGGCCCTTTCCCGGGCCAGATTCAATTGGGCGTTGCGGACCCCGGCCATCTCCTTGCGGAAGCCAAGGGGGATGGTCAGGTCAAATCCGAGCATCCACTCCTGAAAGTTGCCGCCGGTCATTGATCCGTAGGCGTTGCTCGTGAGGTTGTCGGGATCGATGAGATCGTCGCCCAGCCCCAGCCAGCGATACCGGCCCACTGCGTCCAGGCGCGGCAGCACGTAATTCTTGGCCGCGATCAGCTCCATTTCCCGTTTTTTGATCTGCCACTTCTGCTTGCGCAGGTGCATGCTTCGCACCATCGCTTCGCAATGGGCCTCGTGGTAATCGAAGTGGACCATCGCCGTGGTCGGCTCGTCGGCGGGGCGGATCAGCCGGCCGTCGGTCGCCGCCAGCCCCATGATGTATCGCAGGTTGCTTTCCACCGAGTACAAGAAGCTCTGCGCGTCTTCGACCAGCCCGCGGAACAGGAACACCTGGTGCCGGGCCAAGGCCTCATCCGTTGCTACCTTCCCTGGTATCCCGACTCCGACGCCGCCCACGGCCAACACCGCCTGCCTCTCTCGCCAAACCGCCAAGGCCCGGTCTCGCGCTTCCAGGTGGGCGTCCAATTGGTGGTAGGCGAAGTGCAGCTCCCAGTAGGCCCGCTCCACGTCGTTGACCAGGTTCCGAACCTGGCCCTCGAACTCGGTCAGGCTGATGTCGGTGTTCACCCGGGCGATCATCACGCCGTAGTTGTAGCCGGGGATCGAGCCCGGACCGGCAATCCGGTTGAACTGCACGCCGTTGCCCTGCAACAACGGCTGACGGAACTCGGCCTCGACGTTCGTGGTCCAGTCGCTCGTGAAAAGGCGGGCAACGTCCGGCTGATAATCGTAGAAGACGTTATGGCGGAGAGTCCACGTGCCGCCCGTGGCGGCCGTCTTCCGCAATTGGGCCTGGAAAGTCCCCGTGTCCTGCCGGGCCAGACTTGGGAACGCCGTGGTCGATCCAAAGAAGACGAAGGGGTTTCGGATCGTATCGTTCTTCTCCCAAGACGCACTGGTGGTCAGTTGTGTGTCGAAGGCCGCCAGCGCCGCCGCCACGCCGAACCGCGGGTCGGTTTCTGTCACTGCGGGATTGTACACCGTGGACGCGAAGTCGGGGTTCGTTTGCAGCCTGTCAACAATCTGCCCGAGAGGGCCAGGGGAGAATGAGCGGATCACCTTGCTGTTGTCCAGCGCGAACTTGACGGCCTCTTCCAGCGTCAGCTCCCAGACCTCCGTCGGCTCGGGATTGTCCAGGGTCAAGGGCGGGATCGCGCCGGTCACGTCGTCAAGGGTGGGGTTCTCAACGTCCGGAAACTCGACCTCCGTGGCCGTCTCGATGTAGTGCGAGAGATCGCCGTCCTCGAAGAAATAGAACGGCTGCTGCGGAGCGCACCCGATGGTCGCCACCAGGGCTCCAACCAGAACGACGCGGAGGGTCAAAAACAGACGGCTCATGTGATCGGCATTCCTTGTGAGGGTGCGTCTACATTGTCTCGGCTCCCCCCCCGGGCCTCCCCGCCCTCCGAACTCAGGCAAATCGCGCGCGGGCCTCGATCCGGAGGAATCGGCATAACCGATATCGACCGCCTAATCCGCAAACTTTGACAATTCCCGGGGATCGGAAAAGGCAATTCACCAGACACAGATTGCCCGGAGCCCCCAGATTGCGACAATGCCTCGATCCCCACTCGGTGGCCCTGCAAGAATCCCAAGAAGTCAGCACCCCTGAGGGAGCACGTCCTACAACTGGTGGGACGTGCCGGGGGGAAGTCAGGGCTCCGTCACAACCAACCGCATCTGCCAGGGGCCAATGCCGGGAATGACGAACTTGCGGTAGGGACCGTCCGACTCGATCGAGGAAGCAAACGTTTCCTCGCAGTCCATGCTCCAGATGCGGATTCGGCGGTGGTCGGTCCGCAACGACAGAACCACGTCTTCCGCCGTGTCGAACGAGCTGTTCGTCAGAGCAAGAGCGACCCTCCCCTCCTCCGGCTCCCGTATCCAGAGGTTGATCTTGTGGTACGAGGCCACGTAGCCCGGGAGTTGATCTTTGGAGAGCCAGCGCATGAGGGATTTCATTTGGGCGGATTTGGACAGGTTATGAAGGAACTCCCACGGGAAGTACCCGGCCACGCAGATTCTTCCTCCCAGCCGGTTCTCGAACGTGCCCATCACGCAGGGGGCCACTTCCGTATCGGTGTAGTCAACCACCTTGGCCAGGGTCTCGGCGTTTGGATCAAGCGGCTTGAGGACCTCGGCTGCTCGATGATTGAACGACTGGCGTCCGTCCCGCTGACGGCCGGCAAACCGGCCGTTGAGTTGGTGGTCGGTCAGCTCCTCGATGCAGTCGACGGGGATCGATCGCTCGATCTCAAACCCGGTCAGCTCCGCGTGCCCGCGGTGGTTCAGCACAACGAGGGCGATCGCGTCCATGTAAACGCCCGAGGCAAGGATTCTACGGACCTCCTCGTCGCTGAAGGCGTTGACGTTGTCGCCGGAGAGGAGCGTTACGGGGGCATGCTCCGGGCCGTAGGCGACGGGTAGTCCGATCTCGAACATTTGCGGGGCCAGCCCTTGAAGGAACCGGTAAAAGACGAACCAGTCCCCCCCGGCCGGATCGCCGGTGGCGGCCGAATCCTTTCCCCAGGCCGGCCGGATCCCGGTCAAGGGTTTTCTGCCCAAATGCCGCACCAGCAGGTCGAAGAAGGGGCGCGACTGGTGGATCTTGGCGACCAGCGGCTCGAATTCGTCGAGCGGTTCGTCGTACATCGAGAGGACGTTGAACGCCGCCCCGGTCGAGCCGGCCGCGATGTGCGAGGCCGCCTCCAGAACGGTGATGTGCGCCGACTTCTTCAGGCGCTGGTAAGGGAAGTTCTCGATTTCCGACTGAATTGACACCACGTGGCCGGGAAGCAGCGACACCTGCCGACCGACGTCGTGCGATTTTCCGGCCAGCCCGGGCGTCGAATCGTCCTGATAGAAACCGCCCCCGGGCCGCCAACGGACCTCGGCCCGATCGGGCCCGGAGAGAATCTCGGCCCAGCGGTCAAAATCGTAGCCCTCGAAAAAACGGTCCCCGGTCATGAAGCCCAGCGGCAGCCCGGGCTTCTCGCCGTGTACCGCCCTTTCGACGAGAGAGAACAGGCGTCCGACCGTATCGCGATTGTGCCGGACCCAGGCCTTGCGGAGGTCCATGCGCTCTTGATGAGTTCCCGAAACAAAGGCCTTTTGGAGCGACTCCCGGGTGTACTCCGTTCCGGTTTCCTTCGCGAAGAGGGCCAGGCAATGGTCGCAGAAGCAGGTCAGGTGGATCGGCATGTGTCCGGCCAATCGCACGTCGTCGTCGATCCAGACGTAATCGGGCTCGGCCTCGGCGACGATCCGGTAAAGCTGCCGGATATAGTCTTGGAGCCTCTCGTCGTTCGGGCAGAACGAGCCGCGGCAGACGTTGCCGTGAACGTCGGTCATCGGCGTGTACTGGCCGGCCAGCGAGTGGGGCAGGTTCTCTTCGTGATGCCCGATCGTGGTGAGCACGTTGATTCCCGCCCGGTAGCCGAGTCCCCGGGCCGCTTCCATTCGCAGCTTCGCCAGCCCGGCCCGTCGACGCACCTCCTCCAGCGGCAGCGGAGCATGGGTCGTCGAGTGAAACAGCGTGATCTCGTCGGTCACGCCCGGGTAACGCTCGAAGAGGTCGAGCAACTCCCCGAAGCGTTCCTCCCGCATCCACTGCCTGGTGCTGATCCGAAACGAAATAGACGCATTTTTCGGCGGCGGCGCGTTTGGCTCCCCACACCTCGCCGTCGCACCACAACACCACGCGCAGAAAAGGAAGACAACGACGCTTTCAAGAAATCTCATGGCGAAGTTCCCAGCGGTCTGTCAATGCTTGAAATATGCGTTGGGTGGCACTGGCGTCTCGCCAGTGCCCCGAGAACGCGCACCCGCAAGATGCCCGCACCACCCACAGACTAACGCATGACAGACCGCGAGTCCAACGGCCGGCGTCGCGTCACTCCGCGGCTTCAGCGGCGGGAGCGGCCGGGGCCGCGTCGTCGGCTTTGGCAACCTGATTCCAGGCCAGGACCAGCCAGCCGCCGGAGGCTTCCCAGGTCACGGGGACCAGCTCGCCCGCCTTCTCCCATTCGCCGGACAAGACGAGAGGCTCGGGCACGATCTCTTCCTGGAAGACGTTGCCGAACGTCTTTTCCAGCAGGCTGCGGAGCACCTGTTGGCGGGTCGAGAGCTGCCGGCCCTGGCCCGGCACGAAGCCGGGTGGAAAGATATCAAGATCCCCCTGCCGCACGGCTTTGAACCCGTTGTCGCTTTTCTCGATCTTGTAGGCAGCCGTGACGTTCATGCCGGGATACCCGCTTTCGCCGCGGTAGTACTGGCGTCCGCGAAGCGTCACGGTGAAACCCCCGTCGGCAAAACTGACGGTGACCGGCTGGCTGCGGGCGAAGGTGATCGTCCAGGGTTCGGTTTCCTCGTCCGGTTCGAGCCAGGTCGGGGTGGAACCGAGCATCTCGGTGAGTCGCGCCCGAACCACCTCTTCCTCGACGATCGCACCACCCAGCGCTTGGGCCATGAAGTTGTTCACCAGCGACTCGTGGACGCGCACCGCCAAGTCACGGTCGCTCTCCAGCGCGGGTGGCGGACCCAACGCGCCGAGTCCCGGCAGTCCTCCGTGAAGCGCCGTCGTGTGCATTGCCTTCTCGGTCGTTCGGAAACGAAGCAGTTGCGGGAAGAGCTTGCGGTCGAGGAGCGGTTGGCGGAATTTTTTCTGGTAGCTTTCGGCCAGTTCGGCGATCTGGGGGTCGGCCTGTTCGTCGATCCGCCGGGCGCTCCGCTGTTCGGCGTGCTGGGCCGCGATCCGTTCCGCCTGGCCTTTTTGCGAACTGACCTGGCGCTGGGCGGCCTGTCCGATGATCGGTCCACCTCGGACGGTCCGCACGCTCCGGATGTCGGTGTTGGTGATCGCGCGGGATTGGGCCGGCAGGGTCCAAATTCTCTCGGCGTTGATGCGGAGCGTCTTGCGCGAGGCGACTCGTGTGACGCCACCACTGGAAACTCGCGCCGGACCCTTCGAGCCGACCGTTTGCGACTCGGCCTTGCCCTGGAAAACGGTGGTGATCTCCGCGTAGTTGTCGTTCGGGAGAAGCTCCACGTAGAGTTGGCCCGTCGTGTGCTCGGTGCCCGAAATGCGGGCCCCCAGGATGACGTCCCTCACCGGTCCGGTCTCGTCGACCGGGCCGCCGATCCCCGCGTCGATGAAGTCGGCTGAAACTTCAACAAAGAGATTGGGCTGGGAGAAATACTCGCGGATGGATCGAATCAGGTCGGCTGCCTGGCCGGCCTGTTCCAGCCAGAGGACAACG
>JBDRTC010000185.1:0-2092 GCA_043824335.1 Planctomycetota bacterium
ACGGCTACCCCATTGCCGAACACGGCGAGGCAATCTTCAAGTTCGCTGCAGAGCGCCGGGCTATCGTGCAAACCCACAGCGGAGAACAGAACAGTTTGCCCGAAGATTTCGTTTCGTTTGCAGACCGATTCCCGGAAGTCATCCTGATCGTCTCGCATCTGGGCTGCGGCTGGGACGACGACCCAACTCACCAGGTTCGTGCTATTCAGAACGCCAGGAACGGGAACATCTACACGGACACTTCGAGCGCGATGTCCATAACCTCCGGCCTGATCGAGTGGGCAGTGAAGGAAGTGGGGGCGGACCGGATTCTCTATGGGACAGACTCCCCCCTCTATTTCGCGCCCATGCAACGCGCCCGCATAGACAACGCGGACATCAGCGACGACGACAAGTACCTTATTCTGCGGAAAAGCGCCGAAGCGCTTTTCGGTTTAACGGAAATACTGAAAGGACTGGAATCATGAAGAGACTGACAGCGGATACGCTCAAGGGTATATGGGCCGGGATCACAATGGCGTGGGACGAGAAGGATCGGTTTGACGAGACTTCATACGTCAAGAACACCGAAGAGATGTGTAAGGCGGGGGCGCATGGCATCTACACCACCGGAAGCACCGGTGAGTTCTACGTCCTCAGCCTCGACGAATTCAAGAGGATGGTTGATCTCCAGGCAGACATCTGCGGCCGCTACAACATGCCGTTGCAGATCGGGTGTTGCTCCGATTGCACTTGGAAAACAATCAGGTATCTGGAATATGCAGCCGACAAGCCGGAGGTGGGTGCGGCACAGGTCAACATTCCGTATTGGATGGAGGTCAGTGATCGGGAACTGCTCCAGTTCTTCAAGGACCTGTACGCCGCTTGCCCCGACATGCCGCTCGTGCATTACAACGTCTCACGCGCAAAACGCTTCCTCAACGGAAACGACTACCTGCGCATCCTTGAGGTCGCGCCCTCGCTCATCGGCGTGAAATACACCTTTGCCGGCTCAAACTTCGGCAATCTGCAAACAGCGCTGCTGCTCACGCCGCAATTGTCATACCTCGTCGCCGAGAACCTGCTCGCATCCGCCATGATGCTGGGCGCGCGCGGATCCTGCAGTTCACTCATCTGTACTGATCCATCCTTTATGCTGACGATGTACGACCACGCCGCAAACAAGCGCTGGGAGCAGGCCATCGAAATGCAGAAGACCGCGCACCGCTTCTTCGACGACCTCGAAGCCTTCATCGAAGCGCGTGACGAAGGCAATATTGACCCTGTCGGCGACAAGGGACTTGCCGTAGCCTCCGGATGCCTTGCCGGCTCACAGCGAACCCGGGCGCCGTACATCGGCTGGAGCGACGAGACCGTCGCGGCCACGAGGCAGTGGCTGCGCAAGAACTATCCCGTCTTTCTGCATCCCTCGCAGAAACCGTAAAGGCCTCTTGCTCGTCATGTCGCTGCCGAAGGCAGTTGCACCCTTAGAGTGGCCCGTTCGAATGGTTGCAGGTCAAGGCGGAGAGTATGGCTGTCAGTGACAAGGGTTTGTCCTCCGTCACCAGGCAGCTTGAACTGTGAGTCATTCGAGAAATCCCGGTTGAGATGATCCTCAGTCCACGTTATACTTCAGTCTTCGGTGCCATCCGATGGGGACTCATACTTCATTGGGTGGATGGGCGCTGGCGGCCAGTCTAAGGTATTGAGGAGGTGGGCATGGCTTTTCTTGTCTGGGAGAACGAGGGTAAAAGCGTTTCACAAGCGCTCGAATCTGACATCCTGATCGGCCGTTCGCCCGGGAACGACATCGTACTCGCCGATAAGCTTGTATCAGGCTTTCACGCTCGCATAATCTTTCAAGATGGGGCGTGGGTCTTTGAAGATTTGGGCAGCACGAACGGATCCTTTACCAATGAAGCCCTCCAAGAACGGGCCACGCTGAAGCATGGCGACTTCATTCGCATCGGGCACACGCGGTTCGCATTTCGCAGCACACTTGATGAGGACACCCAAGAGGCGCCGTTGCTCGCCGACAAGGAATTCCTGAACCTGCGGAGAGGATACGATGTGAACCGCGCGGATGGCGGTATTGCCGGAAAGATCGAGGATT
>JBDRTC010000186.1:0-4382 GCA_043824335.1 Planctomycetota bacterium
TCGCTCGCGCGTGGAACATGGGTGACTCCGTAACGACTCTTGTCTTGGTCCCGAGAGACGCTTGAACCTGTCGGTGGCACGCATCTTGCCCGTGCTCCGGCCCAAGCACTGGCGAGACGCCAGTGCCACCCAACCGCCCCAATCAGTTGTCTGCTGTTGAAAGACCGGTCATCTGTTCTTCAATCGCTCGGCCACTTCCTGGGGCGGCTCCCATCCGTAGGACCGCTTTACGTCGGACGCGTAGGCGCAAGTGACGATGAACAGGCCCAGAGACTTTGTCTTCTCCGGGGGAACGTGAATTTCCACCTGGGTGAAACCGTTGCCGAACCAGGTCTCGTAGCCGTCGGTCGGGCTCTTTTCGAGGAGATGGCCGTTGAGGCGGAGGTCGACGAGTTTGGGTTGGCGGTACGGGATGCGGAGCCTCAGCCCCATGCCATGCTCGATCGCGGGGCCGGTGGCCTCGGGCGCCGGGCCGGCTCGGTCGACGTACAGCTTCGCTTCCGGTCCGGCGTTGACGAATGCCTCGACCGTGTTGCTCCGCACGCTTTCGAGGCTCTGGAGGTTGGCGAGAAACGTCGCCTTGTCGGAATCGAGCAGCTTGGCGGCTTCTTGGGTCGTTGCGACGATGTAGGTATCGCGGCCCTCGGTTTGCGGGTAGAGCATTGCCTGGGAGAATCCGCCCTGTCGCTCCCACAGCTCGCCCCGGCTCTGGCGGCGCTGGTCGGCCGTCGTTCCCCAAGCCGTCACGTAGTGGCCGATGAACGCCTTCAAGCGGTTGACCGGGTACCCGGCGAGCGAGTCGCCTTCCCACACGTCGTTGCCGATGTCCAAGAGCCCTTTCAGCCGGGCCACGCCGCTCTCCTCCCAACCGACTTCAAACGCCATCAACATGGTGTGGTGCTTGGCGTAGGCGTACTGGGCGGTGTAGAAGTTGGGCCGGCCCAGCCACACGCGGTCGGCAATCGGTTGCATGGCAGGGCCCCAGAAGGCGCGTTGGCCGTCGGCCTCGAAGCGGTCGGAGCCGTACCCCGCCCGGCATCCCGCCTCCACCATCGCCTCGATGACCCGCCAGTCCCAGGGCCGCAAGGCGTAGTTCGAGTAGGCCGAGCCGGTGACCTCGAACATCGTCTGCCCCTTGTACAGGGCTCGCCCGCCCAGCTTGTCGGCCGCGTACTCCTGTAGGCCGATGCCGTGGACGTCGGCATGGACCTCCGGCCGATAGGCGTCGACCACCGACAGGAAGGCCTTGATCTCCGGCGATTTGTCGATCGCCTTGAAGGTCATGGTCTCCAGATCCCAATTCTGCGGACCACCGCCCGTGTAGGGATCGATCCCGGCGGAGTTGCCAAATCGGTCCGTCACAAAGAACGCGAACGGGTTGTTGATCGGCATCAAGAGAACGACCTGCTTGCGGCGAACCGTGGCGGCCTCGGGCGACTCGCCCAAAAGCCATTCGGCCAGATGGAGGATCGTGGTCGTTCCCGAGCGCTCCGGCCCCCCGTGAAGCGAGGTGATCAGACAGACCTGCTTGTCCACATCCGGGATCGACTTGTCGGTGATCTTCATCAGGAAGATTTCCACGCCTTCTGCCGAG
Organism: Planctomycetota bacterium; assembly: GCA_043824335.1. Taxonomy (GTDB): domain Bacteria; phylum Planctomycetota; class Planctomycetia; order Pirellulales; family Thermoguttaceae; genus JBDRTC01. Next base: position 1,595 of record JBDRTC010000186.1, read on the forward strand.
ACGCCCGCCGGTTCAACCGTCAGGATCTCCGGGTGCTTCTCGGCCCAGAAGCGCAAGGTCTCCTCGTACTCGTCGCTCGTGAATCGATAGACGCTCTCCTTCCACGGTTGCGGCATCCTGGCCAGCCGCGCCTCGACGTCGTCAGCGTCGCCCTCCTCGGCCGCGGAGGCCGAAGGGGCACCGGCTGCAAAGAGCACTAGAACCGCCGTGAGCAGCAGTGGCCCTTCAGCCACAAACGGCAGACTCGTACAACGCATTAGGTTCCCAGTCATTGGCGTGGGTCCTCCAAGGATTGTGTCATAAAGTTAGTCAGCGAACGATCGCGCTCAGCGCGGGGTGCCCGAAGAGGCCGTAGGGTGGGTCGAGCGAAGCGAGACCCACGCGGACCTGTTCCGACGGATGTTGACGATGCGTGGGTCTCGCTTTGCTCGACCCACCCTACGCTCTCGGCGAACATTTTCACATACCGCTTACTCACCCAACGTCAACTCCGCCAGGTAAATGGCCGTGATCGTCTTGCCCGAGGGGTCGCGCTCGTGGCTCGAATAGTAGGAAACGATCGCCCGGTCGGCGCTCAGCTCGATGAAGCCGGGATAGGAATTGTCGCCGCCGCTGGGTAGCTCGGCGAACTCGTGAAGGCGGTCGTCGACGAGCCACGAGAGCGACGTCACCGCCTTGCCGGTCATCGTCTTGCGCCCGCCGACCAGGTATCGGTCCCCCCACTTCGCCAGGAGCGGTCCGCCGATGTACCGATCGAGGTCCTTTCGCTCCCAATCCTCGTAGGGCGGGCTGGAGCGGCAAACCTGGGCGGGCCGTCCACTGCCGCTTCGAGCTACGGCGAGAACGGAGCCGGCGGCGTCGAAGAGGAAGGCCGTTTCATCGCCATATTGCTCTTGAAAGAGGGCCGATTTGCGCCAGATGAGCCCGTCGTCGCTTTCGAGCATGGCCGACTGGACCAGCGGGTCGCGCTCGGCCCGGGTCTCGGTCACGGCGAACTCGCGTTTGCGCCGAGCACACAGGTACGCCTTGCCGCCATGGGTGGCCGCCCGCCAAACGTAATGCCCGTAGGTGCCTTCCAGCATGATCGGGCTGTGCCACGTTACCCCGTCGTCAGTCCAGGCGGCGTAGCCCAGGTGGTCGTTCATCTCGTAGCTCTTCGGGGCAGTCTCGCCGCAATACCACGCGCCGGTGTAGACGAACAGCTTTTCCTGGAAGACGAGGAAATGCGGATCGCGCACGTCGCGCTTGGCCACGCGGAACCGGTGTACCTGCTCCCAGCGGCTCGTATCCTCGCTCGATAGCACGATGATCGACGACGTCGGGTTCACCCCGTGCCCGTCAGGGCAACTGCGAAACGTCAGATAATACTTGCCCTGGTACCGGCACAGGTCCGTAAAGGCGTTGTGCTCCCCGTTGTCGAACACCTGCCGCACCGAAGTCACCCGCACCGCGGGAAGTTCTTCCTCGGCCGCGACGGCAGTCGTCCACGGCAGGAGCCCGAATACGAGACCGACAAACACCCCCACACCGAATCGCACCGGCAGTCGCATCGGAAGCCTCCCCCGGTCAAAACATGGAGCCCCATTCCACAGACGCACCTCGCCGGGCCCGCGTGCCCAATCATTACAGGATGGAGTGTAGGTAAATCGAGAGACAGACGCAAGTTATGGGCCATGATCGCGGCCGTGCAGCGACTAGCTGAACGCTTGCCGCCGGGTGGCATGGCGTCGCTTGCGTCGCCATGGGCCTGCGGAAACATGCCCACGCTTCGCGAGGGGACGCCACCCGTCGGGTCCGTTTCAGGCGTAGGCGTAGGTTATGCTTCAGCATATCGCTTTTCGAACGAACGGCGGCAATCCTGAGTGCGATATGCTGAAGCATCACCTACAGGACTTTTCGAGCGAACGGCGGCAATCCTGAGCTTGCGATATGCTGAAGCATAACCTACAGGCCTGCCCCAGCCACCCGTCGCGACAGCCACTGGAGCCGTCACCCCACGAGCGGGGGTGTTGACCGCTGCACCACAATAGTGTATCGAAGGGGTGTACATTTCAGGCAGGTCAGCATAAGACGCCGCGCGAAAACTGCACGAGAATGCCAAGACGCGGGCCGACAACCACTTGCGGTCTCATGCCCACGGGAGTTGCATGCGTCTTATACCGGCAAGATTGCGGCGTTCCGGTTCTTATGCGGACCCAGATAATCAATATTTAGCCAGCCAAGGAGAGAAACATGCCGACGCTGAAATCCAGGAACTTGTTTATTAGCCACTCGTGGACGTACACCGATGCATACGAGAAGCTCGTCGCCCTTCTCGATGCCGCTCCGAACTTCCAGTACAAGAACTACTCGGTTCCAAAAGACGATCCAGTCCACAATGCGCCGAATGTCGATGCGCTATATCAGGCGATTAAGAATCAGATGGTGTTCTGTGACGTCATTCTTGTTATGGCTGGCAAGTACGCTACCTACAGTAAGTGGATTCAGCGAGAAATCCAGATCGCCAAGAAAGACTTCAGCAAGCCAATCGTGGCAATCCGACCGTGGGCAAACGAGCAGGTCTCGTCGGTGGTTTCGGAGGCCGCGGACGGGCTTGTCGGTTGGAATACAAGTTCCATCGTGTCTGCCATCCGGGAGCTAGATCCGTGACCGAACCTACTCCATCAAGCCAAGAGAAGCTCGTAGGTGCGCTGCGCGGCGTCGGCGCGGATGAATATGGCCCTTCCTATCGGGAGCATTCGCTTGAGATCTATAAGACCTATCTCGAGATGGCTGACCGCATTAGCGG
>JBDRTC010000187.1:0-5631 GCA_043824335.1 Planctomycetota bacterium
CCAGGCACCCCAGCGGCAAGGCGTTCACGCGGTCGCCGGTTTCCGCGACGGCAGCCGGCTGGTGGGCGATCGGCTCGTCGTCGGCGAGGAGTCGCTCAAGATCGACCTATCGGGCGGGCTCACGTGGACCGCCGCCCTGGAGGACCTCGTCTCGCTCCAGCCGCTGGGAGGCCGCGTCACGTACCTCTCCGACCTGAAGGCCGACGGTTACCGCCACGTGCCGTTCTTGGATTTGCAGTGGCCGTACCGGACCGACCGGAACTGCTCAGGCGGCATGCTCCGCTCGGGCGGGCGGCTCTACCTCAAGGGGCTCGGCGTTCACAGCGCCGCCCGGCTGAGCTACCTGCTTGCAAAGCCCTACGACCGTTTTCAGGCCGAGCTGGGGATCGACGATGATACGGCGGGGCTGGGAAGCGTTCGGTTTCGCGTGTTCGTCGATGGAGAGGAGAAACACACCAGCGACACGATCCGCGGCGGCACGCCCCCGGTGCCCGTTTCGGTCGACCTCGCCGGCGCCAAGCGGTTCGACCTGATCGTCGACTTCGCCGACCGCGCCGACGAGCAGGACCACGCCAACTGGCTCGACGCCCGACTCGTCGTGCCGGCTCCGCCGGCCGTTTCCGATGCGGGGCCTTGAGACGGCCGGCACAGTTGGTCCTACGGCTGGTGCAGTAGCCGGGCCTGAGGACGAGCTGTCGCACCAACTCGGCAGGCTCACCCGTCGCTCGACTTGATCGTGAATTCGATCAGCGATTGGCCGATCTTCTCGCTGTTCAAGTCGGCCACGGTGAGCTGCAAGCTGTGCTTGCCCGGGTAGATCCGCTGTGGAACGCGGAAGTCGTAGACGACGAAGAAGTCGCGCCGCGGCCGGCGGCAGTACTCCTCGCTCGGCTTCGATTCGTGTTCGGCGACCCGCTTGCCGCCGGAGTCGAAGATCTGGTAACTGCTCCGGGTGGCCGTGTGGAACCCTTTGGCCGTTTCGACGCTCCTGAAATTCTCTACCTCGGCGTAGAGGAGCACCCTCTGGCCGGGCGCGAACTGGTACTTGTCGAACGGCTTGAAAGAGCCGTAGCTTTCGACGTCGGTGACGAACGCCAGGTTGCAAACGACCAGGGGACACGACTCGCTAAGCCGGCTCACCGCCGCGTCGAGGTGCTGTCTTGCCTGGGCCCTGCGGCGGCCGGAGTCGGAGATCAACTCCGGGTCCATCAGCGTCGCCAGCCCGTAAAACTGCTTGGACCAGAACTCCTGCATCTCCGGACTCAGCGAAGGAATCGGGCGCAATGCTTCGTCGCGGCGGTTGCTCACGAGGTAGAGCATCCGCAACCGGGCCTGTTCGGCAAAATCGCGGTCCGATTCCGGCGACCGGGCCACGTCTGACTCGAGCAAGCGGATGGCCTCTTCCATCGACGCCTGCCAGCCCTCCCCGGAGCTTGATTCGTAGGAGGCGGCGACCACTTCGCCCGACGGCTCGCCGCTCTTGGGGCTCTCGGGTGAAAGCGGCCGCTCTTGGTCGTCCGACGACCCTCGGGAGACCTTCTCCAGAGGACTACCCTGGAGGGGCGTTTCGGGAGCCAGGGCGAGCCGGCTCGCGGGCGGCAGGGGCCTGCCGGACGTTGGGAAGGCATCGTCACGCTCAAGCGGATCGGCCGGCGGCATTTCCCGCTCCTGGGGTCGTTGCCGCCACGCCAGATCGGCGCGGAGCTGTTGGGTCAAAAGCGGCCAGAGCTTTGGGTCGGTTTGCTTCAGGTTCTCCAGGAGTTCCTCCCGAGCCGCCGGATCGAGCATTCCCAGCTCCTGGATCTCGGCGATCAGCTGGTGCATCGCCTGGGAATCCGGCGTTTCGCTCGATGCCACGGCCGTCGGTTGCGCCAGATCGGCCGGGCCCGGGGGCTGATTAGATTTGCCGGCAGAGGCCGCCTGCCCGGCGGTCGAAGGCCCCTCAAGGGACGTGGCCGCGGTGAGGCTCGGCGACGCGGGGCCCGACACACAGCCACACGCCGTCGCCACGGCTGCCAGCACGGCGGCAGCTATCCAGAGACCGATTGCCTGGCGCGGTCCGGCCATAGGGTTCCGGAGAGAATGTCGAGGGGATTCCCGCAGAAGAGGGGGCGGATGATAGCCGAAGCAGCCGCCCACCGCAAGGCGGAAAGAGGGACGAGCGTCCGTATCCTATGCGGAAATGGATAAGGCGGGACGGTTGGGTGGCACTGGCGTTTCGCCAGTGTTTCGATGCGCAAGGCAAGAACACCAAGCCGGAGTGAGCACTGGCGAGACGCCAGCGCCACCCACAAGCTCAGGCATCATGAGCTGTTATGACCTGCCCGCGGCTGCCGGCCTTTTACTGCTGGCCGGGTCGAGCGTGTCCGGCGCGGCCAGGCGGAGGATCAGCCGTTCCAGGACCAGCCGGGGCGGCAGGGGGCTGGCCCCTTTGAGATCGAGATCGGCCGCCAGCAGCCAGCGGTAAATTTGACCTCCCCGGCGCCGACCCAGCCGACGTAGCTGTGGCTCGGCCTTGCCGAGGACAAAACGCTTCACGCCCGCCTGTTCCAGCGCATGGCCCACGCCGATCCGCCGGCCCGCCGCTTCCGCCTGGAGCACGAGCCGCGTGGCGGCGGCGAAGCGCCTGAGCGAGCCGGAGATTTGGGCCAGCAAGGCGATCGGGCTCTCGCCGGCCAACAGCAGCCGATCGAGTTCGACCAGCGCTTCCCGCGCGTCGCCCGCCAAAGCGGCGTCGAGCATTACCCAGGTCGTCTTCGCCCGCCAGCTCCCCACCGACCGGCTGACCATCTCCGGCGTGATTTTCCCCTTGCGTCCGGCCGTGAGGGCGAGCTTGGCCAGTTCCTGGTCGAGCAATCCCAGCTCGGGCCCGATCATGTCGACAAGCGACTCGGCGGCCGACGCACTGAGCCGCACATCGTGAACCTGCCCGGCCCAGGAGGTGAGCCATCGGGTGAGCTTGGCCGGCCGAGGGGAGCTGCAATCGATCTGGAGGCCCGTCTTGGCCACCGCCTTGTAAAGCCGCGTATTGGCCGGCCACGACTTGACCTCAACGAGCAACACGCCCGTGGACTTCGGTTGAGCGACGTAGTCCTCCAGCTCCGGGCGATGCCGGCTGACGAAGTCGTCGGCCTCTTCGACCAGGACCAGGCGCTTGCCCCCGCCGAACATGGCCACGGTGGCCAACTCGTCGATCACCTCGCCGAGTTCGGCCGTGCGGCCTTGAAACACCGAGAGCGAAAAGTCGGCGTCGTCGCTGGGAAGCGCCTCGTGCCGCAGTCGGGCCAGCGCGTGCCGCTTCAGGAACGGGTCGTCGCCGAACACCACGCACACCGGACGCACCGGATGCTCCTCCGCGGCGGCCAGATAATCGATGGCGTGAAGCGCTTTAGCCATGCGTAACCGAAGGGCAAAGGCTGCGGCCTGCGCGGAGAAGCGTGGGCGGTGCCGCAAATTTCCCAAGGCACTTCAGTGTAGCAGCTTGTCCCGCCGGGAACGACGGGGGGGGAATGAGGAAGGATGAAGGATGAAGGATGAAGGATGAATGAGGAGCAAGAGGGGAGGGGAGTGGTCCGTGGGGCGTGCTTGGCCCGGGAGTTGTGCCTAACCCCCACTTTTCGCTTCTCGACTCCGGACTCCGGACTCTCGACTCTCCACTCTCCACTCTCAACTCTACGACTCCCCACTACCGAAAGCGTTGCGGCCTCCAGGGGGCTCGAACGGAGTAGGACACGGGGCGGACGTTGTGGATGTGAACCGTGGGGCGACCGGAAGCGGAGGAGACGGCCTCGGGCGTCTCGAAGCTGCCGACGTTGCCCGCCTCGTCGACGATTTCCAGGCGAAGGTGGAATCGCTCCGGCAGGGGGCGGTCGACCGACCAGGCATGGCGGCCCGTGTTTTCCAGGCCTCGGGCGATGGGCAGCCAAGGGCCCCCGGGCGATTCGCTATAGGAGAGCGAGATCGGGTGAGCGGCGAGCATCTGGTCGTCGGCTTCCCACTCGATGACCAACTGACCGGCCTGATTGCCCGTTCCCCGCTTGGCGGAGAGGATCCGGGCGGACGGTTTCGTGAGATCGACGCCGATCCATATGTCGGGCTGGTCCCCGCTTTGCGGCTTCTGTGCCGCGGCCCCGTAGGCGCCTTGAACGGCGAATCGAAAACCGTAGATCCCTTCCTCATTCACGGTGACCAGCATGGGGCTTTGGCGGTCGTTGTCGGCGCCGAAACTTGTCCAGGTGCGGCCCCCGTCGCGCGTGCCCCAGAGTTCTACTCGCCCCAGGCCCGACGACTCCACCGAATCGACCTGATACTCCAGCTCGAAGAGCCGCGACTTGACCATCTGCGGACGAGTCGTGGCCGGCGCGCTCGACCCGGGCGAGTGCCCCGCGGTTGGCCGGGCCGCCAGGTACTGATTGCCGACCGCCGGGTTGATGTCTACGGCCACCGAACTCTCGGGAGCCCGGGTGGAAGGGGAGGAATTGGTCGAGGCACGCCAGGGTAGGGCGGGCGCTTGGGCTGGTCCGTAAGCACTGGGCTCTACCGGGCGGCCCGCCTCGGCGCTGGGAGTCGAATCGGCCGAGGCGACGCGATCCAGGTCGACCTGGGCGTGGCTGACGGCCGCGTTCCCCGCCCGATCGGCCACTTCCGCCCGGATCTCGACAACCTGCGATCGGAGATCGGGCCACCAGAGCACCTCGCCTGTCTGCGTTGGGCCGGAAGTGTGGACGCTCCCCGGATCGATCGCGACCGATTGCCAGGGCCGGCCGGCGTCGGAGCGATACTGGATCTTCAGGCCGCCGGGGTCCAGGTACGGTTCGGTGACCTTCCAGTTGACGATGATCTGGCCCGCTTCGCCCCGCCGCGCTTGAAGTTCGAGGCTGGGGAGCGTCGTGTCGACCGTCACCCGCAATCCCGGCTCGTCGGCCCGCTCCGGCCGCAGTTGGCCCGAGCGGCCGAGCGTGCGGATCGCGAACCAGTACTCTCCGTCGGTGACCGCGCGAAACAGGAAACGTCCCTGTTCCGGCCTGACCCCGGCGTACATTCGCCAGGAGGCGCCCTGGTCGGTGGAGACGTGCAACTGGACCTCCGCCGGAGCCTGCCCGGGATTCTGGGCCCGGTCGATCTGGAAGGGGATCGAGAAGAGCGTCTGTCGCGTGGTAATCGGGGCTGGCGGAGTTCCCGGCGAGGACGGATAGTTGGCCACGGCGCCGGTGGTGAAAACGGCCAGCGCGAGCACAAAACCGAAGTATACCCGCCGCATCACGGCACTCCTTCCGTGTTCGATCCGCATTGACTCAAGCGCACAGCGGGCGTAGGGACCCCCGCACTCATGGGTATCGGCGCTGACGGTCGTACCACTTGAAGCAGAAACGTGGAAAACGCCGACTGGGAAAGATAGGGAAGAGAGGGTGCGCCCGCGGCCAAGATACAAGCAAGCTGTAGGCTGCAACTCCGCATGTCACGGCGCAGCCGCAGCCAACCGAGGGTTCGGGGTTCAGGATTCAGGAGTTTCGTTCCAACCTCTTGCACGCACGAAAACCGTCCGAAGCGACATTCTGAACCCTGAACCCTGACCCCTGAACCCTGAACCCTGAACCCTGAACCCTTGGACTCGACACTACCGGCCGGTCT
>JBDRTC010000188.1:0-3997 GCA_043824335.1 Planctomycetota bacterium
AGCGTTTCCATGTCCGTCCCAATCTCCGCGCCCCGGCAACCTCAACTAAAGTCTAGAACACGAAAGAGTTCCGACGCGGGGCTGGCGGTCTGTCCGCCCCCGATTTTCGGTTGGCCGGGTGGCGGGGTAGCTCGCCGGCCCTTGAATCCACAAGGGTGGACAAGCCGTCCGTGGCACCGAAGTCACAAGAAAAGCCGAACAGACCGCTCGGGCCACTGCTGCAAGCGAAGCCTGCCAAGGATGGCTGCCGACCACCCCCCCCAAAAAAGGGCGTAAGTTCGGCTCAAAACGGTTCCCGCGAGTGTTCGGTAGAGTCGCGAATCGACGAGCGAACGGGCCGAATCACCCGCCTCCTGCCGTCTTTCTTCTGACTGGACTTCTGCAAAAGTCCAGTTCTGAACCATTTCCGGCATCGGGGCCCGGTTGTGACGAACGTACCGATCCTGGCAAACCCGGAAGGGGAACGGCTGAGCCCCTCGGCGGAACGTACCGTTTCGCTGGTTGAAACGTTTGGGGAACCGTGAGAAAATATACAAACGAGGCTGTCTTGAGATCCAGGCATCCAGCAGAAACAACGATTCCGACTCTGATCCGACTCTGAGGAGACCACCGAATGACGCGCTTCATCTTTACCCTGGGCTGCTTCCTGATTGCCTTTGCGCTTGTGACCGAGCGCGTGGAGGCGGCGGAACCCGAGTCGACCGCGGAGCAGTCCGAGGCGAGTGAGGAGAAGAAGACCGAGGCGGCCGCGGAGAAGTCCGAGGCAAAGGCCGAGAAGAAGCCTGAAGCGAAGACCGAGAAACCGGCCACGCACACCGTCAAGCCGGAGCTGTTGAAGATTGAACTCAGCCTCAAAGGAAACTTCGAAGCCCAATCGGCGACTGAAATCGTGCTCAGGCCCGACGCCTGGACGGCCTTCAAGGTGCTCAAGGCGGTCCAGCACGGGTCCCAGGTCGAGCGGGGCGACTCGCTCGTCGAGCTCGAATTGAAAGAGATCGACCAGGCGATCGCCGATCAACGGGCGAAGATCGAACTTGCGGAGCTGTCGATCCAGCAGGCCGAAAAGTCCCTTAAAGTGCTGGAGGCCACCACGCCCATGAACCTTGCCGCCGCGGAGCGGTCCAAGCTCCACGACGACGAGGATCTCGCCCACTTCCTCAAGGTCGACCTCCCGATGAGCGAGAAGAGCGCGAACTTCAACGTCGAGATGTCGGAGGCCTATCTGGAATACCAGAAGGAGGAGCTGCGCCAGTTGGAGAAGATGTACAAGGCCGACGACCTGACGGAGGAAACCGAAGAGATCATCTTGAAACGGCAGCGCGACACCGTCAAGCGGGGAGAGTTCTACCTGGAGCAAGACAAGCTCCTCCGCGATCAGTTGCTGAAGACCACGCTGCCCCGCCGTGAAGAGAGCATGAAGGAGTCGAACGTCCGAGGCCGGTTCACGCTCGAGGAGGCCAAGGCCATTCTGCCGATCGCCTTAAGCAAGAGCCGGCTGGAGTTGGACAAGCTGAAGGTGCAAGAGCGCAAGGACCAGGAGCGTTTGGAAATGCTCGAGGCGGACCGGGCCCTAATGGAGGTCAAGGCCCCCACGGCCGGCACGGTCTACTACGGCCGGTTCAACAACGGCGAGTGGAGCGGCGCCGCCTCGGGCGCCGAGAAGCTCCGCCCGGGAGGAAGCGTGACGGCCAAGGAAGTGTTCATGACGATCGTCAAGCCCCGGCCGATGCTCATCCGCGCGAAGGTGCCGGAGAAGGACGTCTATCAACTCCGTCGGGGCCTGAAAGGAAAGGTTCGTCCCACCGGGTATCCCGATTTGAAGCTCTCTGCCACCGTGGCCGACATCGGCGCGATCCCGTTCACCGCGGGGAATTTTGAAGCCCGGCTCAAGGTCAACGCCGGCGCGGAGGCCGAGGCGCTGATGCCCGGCATGTCGTGCTCGGTCAAGTTCGTTTCCTACCTGAACAGGAAGGCCCTGACCGTTCCGCCCTCGGCCGTTCAAACCGACGAGCTCGACGACGAGAAGCACTTCGTCATGCAACTCACCGAGAGCGGGAAGCAGAAGAAACGCCGCGTGACCATCGGCAAGAAAACCGACAAGCAGGTCGAAATCCTCCTGGGGCTCGAAGAAGGCGACGAGGTGCTCAAGGAGTTTCCGAAAGAGTAACATTTCAGCCGTCTGAAGCCGTACCACGAGACGCGCGCACAACCTCGGTCCCAAGCTCTGCTTGGGACCGCACTCTTGCCGACTCGCCCAAAGAGGCAAAGTAATGCTGCGAAGAGGGAGTGTTCCCAAGCGGAGCTTGGGAACAAGTTAAAACAGGGTAATCACCTCACCTTTCCCTATGGGAGAGGGGCCCTTTTGAAGACATGTTCTCAGGAAGTAGCAGCAATATGATGAATCGTCGCACCGTGGTCCTACAAACCCTCTTGCTGGCCGTGTTCGCAGCCCTTTGTGCGCCCTCCTGGGCCGTGGCGGCGAAGCCGGCCGGGAAGCCGGGACCGGCGGAAACGGGACCGCGGCCCAACCCCGTTCCCACGCCCAAGCCAGAGGCGATCGACAAAGCGATCGAGCGGGGCGTCGAGTTCCTGCTCGCCCGGCAGAACAAGGACGGCTCCTGGGGTTCGGCCCGCAACACCAAGGGACTGAACATCTACGCCCCCGTGCCCGGGGCCCATCACGCGTTTCGCAGCGCCGTGACGTCGCTTTGCATCTCGGCGCTGATCGAAATCGGCCCTGAGTCGAACGAAGTTTCCGAGGCGATCGACCGCGGCGAGGCGTGGTTGTTCGAGCATCTGCCCGAAGTCCGCCGCGCCACGCCCGACGCCATCTACAACACCTGGGCGCATGCCTACTCGCTCCAAGCGCTGGCCCGCATGTTCCACCGCCACGCCGACGACCCGAAGCTCGGCAAGAAAATCAAGCGACTCGCGGAAACGCAGCTCGACTTATTGGAGCGGTACGAGTGCGTCGACGGCGGCTGGTGCTACTACGACTTCAACGCCCACACAAAGCAGCCCAGCGGCGACTCCGTCTCTTTCGTTTCCGCCACCGTGCTGGTGGCCCTTTATGCGGCGAAAGAGATGGGCGTCGAGGCGCCCCAGCGGCTGATCGACCGGGCGACCGCCTCGATCCGGCGGCAGCGCAAGCCCGACTTCAGCTACACCTACTCGGAGTCGCTCAAGTACCGGCCCATGTACGGGATCAACCGGCCGGGCGGCAGCCTGGGACGCTCGCAATCCTGCAACCTGGCAATGCGCCTCTGGGGCGACTGCGAAGTGACCGACGGCGTCTTGAACACCTGGCTCGACCGCCTCTTCGCCCGAAACCTCTGGCTCGACATCGGCCGAAAACGCCCCATCCCCCACGAATCGTGGATGCAGGTGGCCGGGTACTTCTACTACCACGGGCACTACTACGCCGCGCTCTCGATCGACCAGCTAGAGCCCGCCGACCGCGCCGGCCACCAGGACCAGTTGGCCCACCTTCTGCTCCGGCTTCAGGAGAAAGACGGCTCCTGGTGGGACTATCCCCTCTACGACTACCACCAGCAGTACGGCACCGCCTTCGCGCTGATGTCGCTTGCGCGCTGCCGCCGCGAGCAGGCCGGCTGAAGACGCCCCTCGCGTCGACACCGCACCGCTTCCAACTACCAAGGCTGCGGCTGCGGACATTCCTGAACGACGCAGCCTTTCCCGCGGCGGCGTGGCCGGCAAAGCCGGCCCGACGCGACTATTGACGCCGATTCACCGAATACATATACTGTTGTACATTACTCCGGACGCCTTTCGGCTTCCTGGCGGCTGCCCCAGGGCAAGCCCTCGCGGGGGCGATCGGTGTTGTGACGGATCGGGCGAGCCGGTATTCTGGCGTCGACGGGGGACGGTCCAAAGGAAAAAGCCATGGCACAAGCCTCTTCGATCGAGTGGACGGAGGCGACTTGGAACCCGGTCACCGGCTGCACGAAGATCAGCCCCGGCTGTGCCCATTGTTATG
>JBDRTC010000189.1:0-2909 GCA_043824335.1 Planctomycetota bacterium
TGCTGGTTTACGCCGGTGGCCCTGCTGCACCGGATGGACTCCGACGGCGGCAACATCCGCCTCCTTACGTCGGGCCTCAGCCACGAGAACACCCCGGCGGTGTTGCCCGATGGTCGGGTGATGTACACGCGGTGGGAATACGTGGACCGTTCCGTGCTAAGGTTCCACGGCCTCTGGACGATGAACCCCGACGGCACCAACCAGACGATCCTCTTTGGCAACAGTCAACCGCCGGGAAGGTGGGTCGTGATGATCGACGGCATGCCGATCCCCGGCGCGAGCGAAGTCATGGCGATCTTCTCGCCGCATCATGGGAACCGCGAACATGCCGGGAACGTGATGGTCGTGGATCCCGACGCCGGGCCGAATGATGCGGCGCGGGCCAGGATAGTCAGCCCCGAGGTGCAAATGGAGCGGGGCTGGATGGGCGGCCAGGGAGGCTTCCGCGATCCGTATCCGTTGTCCGAAGACTGCTTCCTGGTCGCCCGAAACAAAAGCCTCTTGATCCTCGACGGCCAAGGGGCTACCCAGGAGGTTTACCAGGCGGAGGATTTGCTCCATGACCCCCGGGTCATCCGCCCGCGGCGGCGCGAGGACCTCATCCGTCCGCGGTCCGACCTGAGAGAGTCCACCGGGCGGCTGGTGCTGTCCAGCCTCTACCACGGACGCGGCATGCAGGGGGTGAAGCCCGGCGCGATCAAGAAGCTCCTCGTGCTGGAGCAACTGGTCAAACCGGTCAACTTCGGCGGTGTGCAGCAGGCCTTCAGCATGGACGGCACGTACACGATCAAGCGGATCCTGGGCACGGTGCCGGTGGAACCCGACGGGTCGGCCTACCTGGAAGTGCCGCCCCTGAGGAGCCTGTATTTCGTGTCACTCGATGAGCAGGGCACGGCGGTGAAGCGGATGAAGAGTTTCCTGACGGTGATGCCCGGCGAGACGCTCGGGTGCGTAGGCTGCCACGAGAAGCGGACGGATACCAACCGCCTGAGCCGCGACGGCATTCCGATGGCCATGAACCGCCCCCCCAGCCCCATCGAGCCGTTCCCCAACATACCCCAGATGCTCGACTACCCGCGCGACATCCAGCCGATTCTGGACAAGCACTGCGTCCAGTGCCACAGCTCGGAAAAGCCGGAAGGCCGCGTGGTGCTCACGGGCGACTACAACGAATGGTTTTCGCAGAGCTACTACTCGCTATTCTCCAGCCAACAGGTCAGCGACATTTGGGGGTACGATAGCCTCGGGAGCTACCCGCCGTACACCTTGGGCTCATCTGCCAGCGCGCTGATGAAGACGATCGACGGCAGTCACTACGAGGCGAAGCTGTCGGCCCTGGAACGCAGGACAGTGCAATTGTGGATCGACACGGGCGCCGCCTACGCGGGAACGTACGCTGTCTTGAATACCGGCACCGTTGCGGTAGGGAGTAAAGCGATCGATCCGATCGTCAAACGCCGCTGCATGACCTGCCACAACGCAACCTTGCCGCTGGGCCCGGGTACCCATAAGACGCAGCCGCCGTTGAACGTGCCCCGTCACTGCTTGAATCTGTACAACCTTTCGCACCCCCAGAAGTCGATGATTCTCATGGCCCCGCTGGCCAAGGAAACGGGCGGCTACGGGTGGTGCAAGACCAAGTCCACCGACGGCGAGCCTGGCCAGCCCGCCCGCGTCTTCCACGATAACCAGGACCCCGATTACCAGGCTATCCTCCGGGCTATCCAGGCAGCCAAGGCACAACTGGACGAGATCAAGCGGTTCGAAATGCCGGGCTTTCGGCCCAATGAGCACTATGTCCGCGAAATGAAACGCTACGGCGTCTTGCCGGCGGACTTCGATTTGGCCAGCGATCCCATCAACGTGTACGAAGTGGACCAGGCATACTGGCGGTCCTTCTGGCACCAGCCCGTGACGCCGTAGGTCCGTCAACCCCGGTGCGCAACGAGCAACGAGTAGGAGTAGCTAAATGACAAAGGTGCAAAGAGGCCTGACGATTTGTATCAGCGTGCTGCACGCCGCCATATGGTCTGCCGCCGCGCGGGGCGACGATTGGCCGCAGTGGGGCGGCCGCTCCGAGCGGAACATGGTCAGCACCGAGAAGGGACTGCCGGACCTGCGACCGCCGGAGGGCCAGGAGGCCATGAGCCTCGGCGACGAGGGCAACCCCTACGTAAAATGGAAGGTCAAGCTGAGCGCCAACACCTACGGAAACCCGACCGTCGCGGACGGCCGCGTCTTCGTGGCCACTGCCGGAAAGGGCTGCGGCCGCGTGGTCTGCGTGGACGAGGCCACGGGCAAGCTCGTCTGGGAGCTGATCGCCCCGCACCGCGATTTCCCCACGCCTTTGCGGCCCGAGAAGTGGGCGAGCGGCAGTGGCTGGGATTACTTTGTGGTCTCGGACGGGGGAAAGGCCCTCGGCATCTGCTCGTCGCCGACGGTGGACGGCAACCGCGTGTACGTCTTGACCCACCGCGGCGAAGTGCTCTGCCTGGACGTGGGTGGTCTGGCCGACGGCAACCAGGGGCCGTTTGTCGACGAGGCGAAATACAAAGGCGAGTGGAAGGGCCAGTCCACCGAGCTCACCTCGACCGACGCCGACATCATTTGGAGCTACGACCTCTGGACCGAGCTCGTCTCCCGCCCGGCCGACGCCTTCAGCAACTCGGCGCTGATCCATGGCGATTTCCTTTACATCACTACGGGCAACGGGGTGGAGTTGCACTCCGGGACATGGGTCGAACCGATCTGTCCGCCGAATCCCCAGGCCCCCAGCTTTATCGCGCTCGACAAGCACACCGGCCGGCTGGTGGCCCAGGACAACGAAAAGATCGGCACCCGGGTGCTGCACGGACAATTCTCTTCCCCCAGCTTGGCACGCGTGGCGGGCGAGACGCTCGTCCTTTGCG
>JBDRTC010000190.1:0-5712 GCA_043824335.1 Planctomycetota bacterium
CGAAGCCACGCGGCGGCTCTCGGCAAGCCAGCGCCCGATCATCCTGGCGGGCGTGGAGATCCACCGGCTGGGGCTCCAGGAACAGCTCCTGGCGCTGGCCGAAGGGGCGGGTATTCCCATCACCACGACCATGCTCGGAAAGAGCGTCATCAGCGAAACCCACCCCCTCTTCGCCGGGATCTACGGAAGCGGGATCGGCCGCGAGGACGTGGCGGAAATGATCGAACAGAGCGACTGCGTCGTTGTGCTGGGCGCTTTCTTGACCGACATCGACCTGGCGATCGACACCGTCAGATTGAATCCCACGAAGTGCATTTACGCCACCAGCGAAACGCTCCGCATCAGCCACCATCATTTTCACGACGTGCTCCTGGCCGACTTCCTCGCGGGCCTGGTCGAGGCCGGATCGAAATCGTCGAAGGAGCCCCTCCCGCCGCACCCTCGTTCCGAGGAGCCGGCTTTCCAGTTGCGGCCCGACGATCCGATCACGATCAGGCGGCTGATCGCCCGGGTGAACCTGGCGCTGGACGAGTCGACGGTGGTGATTGCCGACGTGGGCGACGCGTTGTTCGCTTCCATGGAGTTGGTGGTGCATCGGCAGACGGAGTTTTTGAGCCCGGCCTATTACGCGTCGATGGGATTCGCCGTGCCGGCCGCCCTGGGGACGATGGTCGCCCGGCCCGACTTGCGCCCCCTGGTGCTGGTGGGCGACGGCGCGTTTCAGATGACCGGGATGGAGCTTTCGAACATCGTCCGCCGCAACCTGAGCCCGATCATCATCGT
This sequence comes from Planctomycetota bacterium, assembly GCA_043824335.1. Classification (GTDB taxonomy): domain Bacteria; phylum Planctomycetota; class Planctomycetia; order Pirellulales; family Thermoguttaceae; genus JBDRTC01. Next base: position 784 of record JBDRTC010000190.1, read on the forward strand.
GCTGGATAACAAGGGTTACGGCACCGAACGGCTCCTGCACCCGGGCGACTACGAGTTCAACAACATACATCCCTGGCACTATCACAAGCTGCCCGAGGTGCTCGGCGGGGGAACCGGCTACGAGGTCCGCACCGAAGGCGAATTCGACCGGGCGCTTCGATCCGCCCAGGCCGACACCAGCGCGATGAGCCTGATCCAGGTCCACCTCGACCCGAGCGACCGCAGCACCGTCTTGGAGCGTTTGGCCCAGAACCTCGGCCGGAACGTCTGAGCCGGGCCATCTCCAGGTCGCCGCTCATCACGTCGTTCTGCTTCTGGATCACCCGCTTCTGCTCGGCAAGCTCCGCGCAGGACCAGCAAGTGCACTGCTCCTCTCTCTGAAGGTGCTCTCGCAAGAGTTCCACATTGGCGCGAGCGTGCGCGACGACCCACGGCCTGCAATTGCGCCATGGCCCGTCCCGAAGCCTTCGGTTACTCCCCCTCGTACCCCAACTCGCGGGCTTTGGAGAGGTCGGCGGTGGCTTGGGGTTGGGCGCCTTGGGCGCGGTGGACGAGGCCGCGGAGGTAGTGGGCTTGTCCGTTGGTGGGATCGAGTTGAATGGCGTGGGAGAAGTCGGCGATGGCCTCGTCGAGCCGGCCCTGCTTGCCGTACATGTATCCGCGGTTCGTGTAGGCTTTGGTGCTGTTTGGTCCGTAGCGGATCGCCTGGGTGAAGTCGGCGATCGCGGCGTCGAGGTTGTCTTTCTTGTAGTAGGCAATGCCCCGGTAGTAGTAGGCATCGACGCGGTTGGGCTCAAGCCGGATCGCCTGGCTGAGGTCGAGGATCGCGTTGTCGAAGTCGTCCAGGACGTAGTGCGCGGCGCCCCGATACGAGTAAACACCCGACGACTTCAGCCCGAGCCGGATGGCCGCACTACAGTCGGCGATCGTTTTCCGGGGGTCCTGCTTGACCCAATAGGCGATGGCGCGGTTGAAGTAGGCGTTGGCCAGTTTTGGGTCGAGCTCGATCGCGTGGGCGAGGTCGGCGATGCCCGTATCGAGATCGCCTTTCTTAGCGCGGGCGGCGCCGCGAAAGTAGTAGGCCTCGGCGTGGTCGAGCCCGAGCTGGATGGCTTGATTCGAGTCGGCGATCGTTTCGTCGAGCTGGCCGTTTTTCCAGCGGGCGCTGGCCCGGTTCAGGTAGGCTTCGGCCAGCTTGGGATCAAGCCGGATCGCCTGGTCGAAGTCGGCGAGGGCCTTGGTTCGGTCGCCCACGCGCTGGTACGCGGTGCCCCGGGCGAAATAGGCTTCGGAGTCTTTGGGATTGAGCCGGAGGGCCTGGTTCAGGTCGGCCAGTGCGTCGTCCCAGGCGGCTTTGTCGAAGTGGGCCAGGCCGCGGAAGTAGTAGGCGTGGGCGAGATCCGGATCGAGCTTCAAGGCTTGGGTGCAGTCGGCGACGGCTTCGTCGGTTTGTCCGCTTTTCCAGTGGCAGCCGCCACGGTTGGCGTAGGCTTCGGCATCTTGGGGATCGAGCTCGAGGGCGCGGCTGAAATCGGCGATGGCGTTTTTCCAGTCGCTCTTGCTCATGTAGGCCAGACCCCGGTGAAAATAGGGGTTGCCGCTTTTCGGATCGAGCGGGATCGCCTGGTTGCAGTCGGCGATCGCCTTGTCGAAGTCGCCCGATTCGCTGTAGGCGCCGGCTCGGCTCAAGTAGGCTTCCGTGAGCTTGGGATCGAGGCGGATCGCTTCGCTCAGGTCGGTCACGGATTCTTGCACGTTGCCCTGGTTCAGGTAAGCCAGGCCGCGGCTGTAGTAGGCGTCGGCCGACTTGGGATCGAGCCGGATCAATTGGGTGTAGTCGGCGATGGCCTTCTGGAGATCGCCCTTCTCCCAGTAGCCGCTACCCCGATTGAGGAAGGCTTCGGCGAGTTTTGGATCGAGCCGGATAGCCTCGGTGAACTGGGCGATGGCTTCGTCGACCTTGCCGCCCTGCATCAGTTCCTTGCCCCGGTTGCAGGCGTCGGCGGCCTTTTGGGGCTCTTGACCGATCGCGGGCCAGACGGTTAGCGCCAGCAGCAATACGGCCGCCGGGAAGACCGTGGGTCGGGCGGGCCGTCGTTGGACCTTCATTGCTCGCTCCTGGCTGAAAGACGCATGGCCCGTAGGAACTTCGCCTACAGCCTGTGGAGGTGCGTGTACACCTTCGAGTAGATCGGCAGGTGGCGGTAGTAGACCTCGAGCATGCAGATCGACAGGCAGGTCACGTAAAGGCGGCCGCCGTGGTCTTCCCAGGCGTCGGGCCGGGGCTTGAGCGGGTCCCAACTGCCGGTCTCGCGGCCTTTCTTGACCTGTTGCTCGGGCACCGCTTGCCGCATCACCGAGTTCCACCGCTTCCAGTGCTCGCCCTCCATGTGATGGCAGACTTGGGCGGCGTAGTACCAGTAGTAAACGTCGCGATCTGTCTGGAAGTCGATCAGGTTCTCGGGCAGGGTGATGTATTTGACCCCGTCGAGCAGGCGCTGGTCGTCGCGGGCCCAACCGAGGTACTGGCGGCAGAGCAGCGCCTCGGCCGTCATCACCCGGGAGGCTTCCTTTCCCCGCTGGTACGGATAGCGCGCGCCGCCGTCGAGAGCCACCTTGTCGAGGTATCGCTCGACGCGGCGCAGGTTGTCGTCGGGGATCGCCAGGTAGGCCATGCGGGCACTTTGCAGGGCCATCACGATCCAGCCGGTGACCGAGACGTCGCTGTCGGCCTGGGGGCTGTAGCGCCATCCGCCTTCGCTGCTCTGCGATTGGAGCAGGTGGCCGACCGCCCGTTCGGCCGGCTCGCGGAACTTGTCGTCCTTGGTCATACCGTAGAGTTCGCAAAGGGCGATCGTACACTGGCCGTTGGTGTAGAAGCGGTGATTGAAGGGGCCTTCGTGATAGAAGTTTCCGTCGCCGTCCTGTTCCTTAAGCAGCCAGTCCCAGGCCTGGGCGACGTTCGTCTTGAAGTCTCCCCTCTTGTGGGTATTGCCGGCGCCTTGAAACGCCAAAAGAGCCATCGCCGTGGCCGCCACCTCGTTTTCGTTGACGGCCCCGTCGCCGTACGGCCCGGTCAGGCTCCAGGAGCCGTCGCTCTTCTGGTTCTTGGCCAGCCAGCGCAATCCGCTCTGGACCGCTGCCTCCGTGGTGGCGTTGCCTCCATAGGCGCCCAAGAGGGCCCGCTTCGCCCCCTCCTCGCGCCCGTCGAGGGCCATGCCGATCTGCGTGGCGTCGATGGCGCTGGTCGACGAGGTCCCATCGGGTGTCAAGACCTCTAGTTCCGGCGGCGCTGCGAAGGGATCCTCCACCTGCGGCAAGTCGAGCGGCGCGTACACCGGCTCCTCGACCATGTCTTCCGCCGTGCCGGCCAGAAAGGAGTCAAACTCCAACTGCTCGCCGAGCGACTCGGCCCAAATGCTCTCCAATTCGATGCGGTCCCCCACGAGGCTTGGCAGGAGAATCAGGGCGAGGACGATCATCAGCAGCATGTGAAACACGGCGCTGACGAGCCAGGGCGGCGCATTCTTTAGCGCGACCGTGCTCAGTTCGTCCTGCGGCTCCTCCTCCCGGTCGTGGACGGCTGTCGACGCCTTCCCGCCCTGGACGAGAATCGGGCGGGCCCGGGCCAAAGGCTGCGCCCGGGCTTGCGGTTGGCCCTGCGGGGTCGGCCGCGGCTGCGCATGCGCCTTCCCCTGCGGGACCGCCTGAGGACGCTGGAGCGGCTGAGCGTCTTGCTCGGGCTGGGGATCCGGAGCCGTCATCAATGAACCTCTCCTTCGCCTGACCGATCAACGGGCGATCGCCCGACCAAACCCCCTCAAGAAAAGTCCGTGAGGACCACTAACCCAGATTATAACCCTTGCGTTGCGAACCTGCCAGCCGCCGTCCAAATCGCCGACCGGGAACTCCTTACGAGAAAGCAACTTGCGGAGGGGCCACGGCTCCACGGGCACGGTCCGCCGCGGAGCCCGGCACCAAGCCCCACAAGTCCTCGCTTCTTTCGGATTCGATTATTCCCCCAAACATCTTGAGCGGCGGAACACGCGGTTTGCCTGCCTTGCACGCGTCTTTCGCATCGTCTCTTGGAGCAGACGCCAAGAAACCTTGGCGCGGGCTCTCGACGGGGGCCGAAATGATGATAAAATACTGTATCGCCCATTGGGGATGCCCCACCAAGTGCGCATTCCTACCCACAACGCGGGGTGGAGCAGTCCGGTAGCTCGCGAGGCTCATAACCTCGAGGTCACAGGTTCGAATCCTGTCCCCGCCACTTTACGTAAACCTTGCCGAACTAAGAACTTAGATACCTGCCGATGGTCGGCAGTGCGGCCTGAAAGTCAGAGCAAAAGGGGGTAGTTCTACCCCTCTGACCGAAAGGAGCACTGCTCATGTCCCACCGAACCACGCGGCTTCCCTCTTACCGGCGCCACGCCAGCGGTCAAGCTTTCGTCCAGCACCGCAGTATCCCCTTGTGTCCTGCTGATATTGCACGCTGGGTGGGTGTTGTGGTATAGGGAGCGACGAGTCGTAAGTGGTTTGTTTTCAGGGAATTGTGTCATGGAGGACCGATCATGGACGATCTTTCCCGCTTTTGCTGCCAGAATTCCGAGTGTCCGGACCATGGCCAACGAGGGGCCGGAAACCTAACGGTGTGCGACCATTATGGACCGAACAACGCCCGACGCATGCTTCGTTGTCGTACCTGTAAGTCGCGTTTCTCGGAACGGAAAGGCACGATCTTCTATGGAGCGACTCTGCCGGAGGAGCAAATCGCATCCGTGATGGAGCACATCGGCGAGGGCTGCGGCGTACGCAAGACGAGTCGGCTGGTGGGCGTGCACCGCGATACGGTAACTCGTTACAGCATGCTCGCCGGGGAGCATGCCAAGGACTTACACGACGAGTTGGTGGCGTTTTCCCCCCGAG
>JBDRTC010000191.1:0-3554 GCA_043824335.1 Planctomycetota bacterium
CTCCCCACGATCCTCCCCGACCTGGCGGCCGAGGAGTCGATCGAGACGACCCGCATCTACAGCGCCCTGGGCCGGCTCAAGCCGGGGCAGCCGCTCTTGGCCACGCGTCCGTTCCGCTCACCGCACCACACGATCAGCGACGCCGGCCTGGTGGGCGGCGGCTCCACGCCCTCGCCCGGCGAGATCAGCCTCGCCCACAACGGCGTGCTCTTCCTCGACGAGCTTCCCGAGTTCAACCGCCGCACCCTGGAGGTTTTACGCCAGCCGCTCGAAGACGGCTCGGTCACGATCGCCCGGGCGCTCAACAGCACGACCTTTCCGGCCAACTTCATGCTGATCGCCGCCCTGAACCCCTGCCCCTGCGGCTATCGGGGCGACGCGCGCCGCAATTGCCACTGCACGCCGCCGCAAATCGAGCGATACATGTCCAAGATCTCCGGGCCGTTGGTGGACCGGATCGACATCCACATCGAGGTGCCCGCCGTGCCATTTCGCGAGCTTTCGGGAGGCACGCCGGGAACGTCGAGCAGCCAGATGCGCGCGCAGGTGGCGACCGCCCGGCGGGTCCAGTTCGAGCGTTTCCGCGGGCTGGCCACGCGTCACAACGCCGACATGACGCACCGTCAAACCCGCCAGTTCTGCCGGCTGGATACCGAAGGCCACAACCTCCTCAAAGCCTCGATGACCGAGCTCGGCCTCTCGGCCCGCGCCCACGACAAAATCCTCCGCACCGCCCGCACCATCGCCGACCTCGACCAAAGTGACAACATCCAACCCATGCACCTCAACGAAGCGATCAACTACCGGATGCTCGATCGGGATTTGTGGACATGATGGAGCGCGGTGCGCTCTGTCGGCGAAGGGCTTTGCCAACTGCTCTTGACGGCGTTGAACCACCCCCTGTTTTCCGGTAGAATAGCTATGTGGGCCCGGTAGAGTACCTGCGTGCGGCATGTCCGTGGGCCGCACTTCGTCATACGAGAGGGCGACGATGATGACGCTGGAACAGTTGGAGCAGCGAGTTCACGACTTGGAACGGCAGGTCGCGGAGTTGCGCGACGAGTTGAAGCCCTTGCGGCCTCTGGGGAGCGTCCAGCAGACGTTCGGCATGTTCGCCGCAGACCCCGAATTTGACGAGATCGTTCGACTCGGTCGTGAGTATCGGAAACAGATCAATTCCGAGGGCGAATGATGCTCGTCCTGGACACCGATCATTTGGTGGAGTATCAGAAGGGCACGTCGGCGGAATCGCGTCGTCTGAAGGAACGACTGGACCGCGCGGCGGAGCCCTATGGGACGACGATCATCACGGTAGAGGAGATTATGCGCGGCTGGATGGCGGCCGTCCGCCGGATTCACGATCCACGCAGCCAGATTAACGCCTACGCAAAGTTGCGGCAGCTTTTCCGTTTCTTTGCCACTTGGCGCGTCCTCGAATGGAACGAGGCCGCCGCCGATCGGTATGACTTGCTGAAAGGGACGAGGACGAGGGTCGGGACCATGGATCTGAAAATCGCGAGCATCGCCCTGGCCAACGATGCCACGTTGTTGACCCGGAACACGGACGATTTCAAAAGGGTTCCCCGCCTTCGAGTCGAGGACTGGATGTCGTGACGGACCTCTCGCGTCGTCCCGGGGTGACGACGCAGATCACAGCCCGCCGCGCCTCGATCACCAACCTCGGCCCGCGCCCACGACAAGATCCTCCGCACCGCTCGCACCATCGCCGACCTCGACCAAAGCCCCGAAATCCAACCCATGCACCTCAACGAAGCGATCAACTACCGGATGCTCGATCGGGATTTGTGGACATAGAATAGACAGGGATCGCTGTGTCAGCACTGGCGAGACGCCAGTGCCACCCGCCGCCCCTTACAAGCGACGTGGGGCGACGTGGGTGGGGGGAGTCGTACGACAAGGACCGTTGACAACGGATGCCACCAATGCTATCCCGATGGCAGGATCGGCAGACTTTCAGAGGCGAGACAAGGGAGGGTACGACATGTTTCCCAGCAACTCCACGTGTGGAATGGACGAATGGTACTGGAAAAGTGCCGAACCAATCGTCTACGAGTGGGGGATGTTCTGTTGGACATTCACAGAGCTTGGCAGAACGATGAAAGAAGAGGTGACGGATGGCGAGCCACGTTTAGAGCTGGCGATCTTTGTCGGTACGTCTCTGGTGGCGAACAAGAAGATCTCTGCCTTGCTTGAATCGTTCCTGCTTCACGCTCGGAATCTTCGGGACTTTCTGTACAAGGATAACGCAGCCAAAGACGACGTGTTGGCGGTCCATTTCTTTGACCAGGCTGAGGATTGGAGGAAGAGACGACCACCGAAGGGGTCGTACCTTGAGAGCTTGCGGGATCGGCTCAACAAAGCGTTAGCACACATTTCCTATTCTCGCCTCAAGTACCGAGACGATATGCGTTGGAACATTGCTCAGATAAAGCACGATATCGAGACACCGTGGGAGGCATTCTTGCTTGCTCTGCCTGACGACAAGCGTGAAAGGATCCGCAACTCCATCGACCTTTAGTACGTAGGGTGTACGAAGTACACCGCATCGACTGGCACGCGGGAGGAAAAGGGGGGAGGAAAAGGGGACATCACTGATATTCTGACGAAAACAACCATAAATCAGTAATGTCCCCTTTTCTTTTTCCTTCTTTTTCTTGCAGAACTCGGCAACGCCACGTCGGTCAAGACGAACTCACGATCGGAGTGGGCTTCGCCGGCAGGCTTTCAATGGTCTCACGGATCAGGTCCGCGTGAATGACAACGGCAAGGGAAAGCGGATGTTTTGCTCGGCGGGTCTCCGAGAGCGAGTGGATTTCTTCCTCAACGAATCGCTGCTGGCTTACGAGACCTGCCACGAACTGGAGTGTCTGGCCGAGCCTCGTACTCCCGCCGTACGTCCTGGAAACCTGTGTGAAATACACGGGCCCACCGCTGTTCCCGCCGAACACACGGAAGTCGAATAGAAACGATTTCACCTTGGCAGTCGGAGTCAATGGATAGCTCGCAATCTGTCCGCTGCGCAGAATCGGAAACCCCGCTTCATTTGCCTCGGCGCCGAAAGGAAAGCCGAGACACGACAGCGTGTCGCCTGGGTGAATCTCCAACTCAACTAGGTGACGGTCTGTGACCAAGAAGGACATAGGGAGCAGTTGGACATCCGCTTCCTCCGGTAGACCTACGTACATGACGGCAACATCTACCTCAGGGTGTTGCGTCCATAGTGCTTTCCCTTTCCGACGAATCTGAATCGGGTGCTCCAACTTGACGAAGTCTTCGCCCTGCCGCTGGCGCAGGAATAGAACGGCTTTATCCCCCTTGATCTCACTCAGGACGTGGGCGGCGGTGACAAGTACGTAGAATTGCTTGTTCGGGACGTCGGGAGTGGGACGCCCCACGAGGAACGCAGTTCCCAGCGTATCTCCCCCTGCGATCTTGAAAGTCGATCGCATCAAAATGGTGTTTAGTTCCACGCTACTGGGGCCTCGTGGAATGCCGCTTGTAGCAGAGCCACGGAACAGACAATAAACAACGCT
>JBDRTC010000192.1:0-4431 GCA_043824335.1 Planctomycetota bacterium
ACGCTCCGGGTAGAGCGTGTCGCCTGCCGCAGTGTACTCCGTCGGCGGCGTGTTGGGTCCGTCTGTCCTGTCGGGCCAGTCGGTTTCCACCGGCGGTGGGTCTCCGGCGTCGTCGATCAGATAGGGCTCGTCCAGCAGCCAATAGGGATGTGCGCCGTGCCCGGAGTTCACGATGACCGACGGCGAGGGCAGGTTGGCCTTGGTGATACGCTCGAGCGCCTCGTCGACCGAAACATGATCGATGTCGGTCCAGAGCGTGCGTACGGTCCGGATTTGCCACGCCAGATCGAAGCGGCCGTCCCTGCCGAGCCGGGGGCACACGCCGAAGAACAGGTTGACGCGTTCCGCGGCGGCAAGCTTCAGTAGCAACGCCATGATCACTCGCAGCGCCTCCGGGAACGCCGTGCGATAACACGTGTGTCGATAGTCGACACGGCTGCGTTTGCGGCCCGCCTCGACCCACGTCTCGATCGGGCGAAAGAGAATCGTGTCGGACTCGGCGAACAGCGCGCGAAGAAACGTAGTACCGGTTTCAACGGCGGGATCGTCGAGCTTGAGCTCCTGCTCTCTGGGTTGACTCATGTCGTCCATGCGACATTGCTCCGCACAGCTGCGTCCGAGCGGGGCCGGCACCGTTGCCGGCCGACGTACAGGGGAATTGCCCGCACGCCGATCATCCTTCGCTACGAGTCAAATTGTAAACGATGCTTCAGAAAATATTGGGATTGAACCAAGCTCTACGGCAAACTCACATGCGCCGCACATGCGCGAAACATGCGCGAGACTTACAGGGACATGCGCCGCACATGCTCGAAACCTGCGCGAGACTGACAGGGACATGCGCCACACATGCGCCACACATGCGCGAGATGTTCAGGGACATGCGGCGCATGTGAGTTTCGCGGCGCAGGTCTAAACCCAGAGACATGTCCCTGATCGGCGAGGACAATTAAAGTTGAAGGACGAGGCCGGGGATACGACGACCCCGGCACATCTTCAGGGGAAAACTTTCCGTGCCTTTTTCGCCTCAACGGGCTGGACTTCCAACGCAAACCGGGCATCATGGTCCTGAGCCCGGCCCGGCCGGCGTGCGCCCGCTGTCGATGCAGTGGCTGTCGGACGAGCGAATCGCCGAAGCAAGCCGCGTCTGGTCAAAGGCTTACGGCCGAGTGATCAGCGTGGACGAGGCCGTCGAAATCCTGATGAACGTCCGGCGGCTGGCCGAGGTTCTGTTGCGTGCCGAAGAGGAGGGAAAGAAGCCATGAACGTAGTGATTTGGGCGCGGGTTTCATCCCGCGAGCAACGTGAAGGGTATTCCATCGACGCCCAGTTGCGAGTGACGCGCGACCGGGCACAGTCTCTTGGCTGGCAGATCGCCCGCGAGTTCGTCGTGGCCGAGTCGGCCAAGCGAGGTGCCGAACGGACCGTGTTCAACGAGATGTTCGCCTGGGTGCGGGCCAACGCCAAGCGAGAAGAGATCAGGGCCATTCTCAGCCACAAGCTCGACCGGGTTTGCCGCAACATGCGGGACGCGGTTCGATTGCAGGAACTCGAGGACACCTGTGGCGTCCAACTGGCCTTCGTCGACAACCAGTTCGGCCCCGGGGCGGCAGGGGCGTTGTCGTTCAACGTGATGGCGGCAGTCGCCCAGTACTACAGCGATAACCTACGGTCCGAAGTGCTCAAGGGGATGGACGAGAAGGTCCGGCAAGGGTGGCCCACGGGACTCGCACCCTATGGCTACATCAACGTGGACGACCGCGACGAGCCAGTCCAACCCCACCCGGAGAAATCGCAGACGCTGGTCCGCATGTTCGATCTCTACGCCACGGGCGGCTGCACCTTCAAGAGCCTCGCCGACCAGCTCGCACGCGAGGGGCATGTTTTCCGCAAGAGCCAACCCCGCTTCCATCGCACGGCGCTCTCGTACATCCTCAGCAACCGCTTCTACATCGGCGAACTGCACCGGAACGGGCAGGTCTTCGAGGGGCGCTACCGACGATTCATCGACCGAGCCACGTTCGACGCCTGCCAAGACGTCCTGAACGGCCGGAACCGGCGAACCGGAACGCCTGATCATCCGCTGGCTGGCGGCTTGTTCCGCTGTGCGTACTGCGGGCAGTCGATCACCGGGGAACGCATTCGCCGCAAGTTGAAGGGAGGCGGCGTCCGCGAGCACGTCTATTACCGGTGCGCCAACAACCACCCCGGCCCCGGTCATCCGACCGTCCGCTGGACGGCCGACGACCTCGAACAGGCGATCGTTGACGATCTGGCAAAGATGCGTTTGGCGACGCCGGAGATCGCCTCGTGGTTCCGCACCGAACTCTGCGCGGCGGTGAACGACCTGACGGCCTACCGACGGCGGCAGGCCGGCTCGCTCGCCAAACGGAAGACGGAGTTGGCGAAGATGCAGGACCGCCTCCTCAACGCCTATCTGGCCGGCACCATGGAGGAGGTAATCTTCACGGCCAAGTCGAACGAACTAAAGGCCGAGGCGGCCAAAACGGACGAGGCGGTGGCCCAGTTGGGTGACGTGGCGCCAGCCCACGGGGAAACGGCTCTGGCCCTCTTTGACTGGTCCCAACGGGGGGCAGGCATTTGGCGCGGTTCAAACAACGCCGTCCGTCGCGAGATCCTCGACGCGGTTTGTTTGAACCGAACTTTAGGCGACCTAAACCTAGTCACCACAAAGAGAAAGCCCTTCGACGTTTTCGCCGAAAGGCTCGATTTGAAGAATAGTCGGGGCGACTGGATTTGAACCAGCGACCTTCTGACCCCCAGTCTCTCCAGGGGGGTATTCCGTCAGATTCACTGACGTTGCTACCTATTGACGTAGCTTACACTTACGTCTAGAATGCTGTTGACGTGCAACACCTGAAATTGACGCGAATTGATGCACGGAGTTGCACGATAGTTGCACGGCCCGTGCAACGGGGCCAGGTGAAAGCAAGTCAGATGTGCTAACTCAGGGAGTCAGATGTACCAACTCAGGGAGCCCGAATCATGGGTGAGAGGAAAGAACGACTGAGGGAACTGGCCTTCACGAAGAGGGCCATCGAGGCGTTGGAGCCTCCCGACGAGGGCCGGGTGTACCACTACGACGCCAAGCAGGAGAACTTGGCCGTCTGCGTTGCGGCCGGCGGCTCTCGAATCTTCTATCGGTGTGGCCGCGTCGACGGGCGGCCGGCTCGAATCAAGCTCGGGCGGTTCCCCGATATGTCGGTGGAGCAGGCCAGGAAAGCGGCCCGCGGCGTGGCTGGTGATGCGGCCCGCGGCGTCGACCCCCGACGAAAGAAGAAGAGGGGCACGACCCTGGAAGCCCTGTTCCAACATTGGCTGGCCCGCGCCAAACGCCACAAGAAAACTTGGGCGGACGACGTGAGGCAATTCAATCGGTACTTCGGCACTCTGGCATCGGAACGGCTGGTTGACATCACGACAGCCGACGTGTCCAAATGGCACGCGAAGCTCGGAGACGACTGCGGCCCCTATCAGGCCAACAGGTGCCGGGCCCTCTTGTCGGCCATGTTCAACGTGGCCCACGAGCTTGGACACGAAGCTCCTAACCCGTGCCAGCACGTCAAGCGGTTCCGAGAAGAGAGCCGGGAGCGGTTCCTACTCCCCGACGAAATGCGGCCGTTCTTCCAGGCGCTGAAAGAGGAGCCGCCGGACTGGCGGGACTTCTGGTTGCTCTGTCTCTTCTCTGGTGCCCGACGTGGGAACGTGGCTGCGATGGCGTGGGAGGCCGTCGACCTGGCCCAGGGCGTTTGGTACGTCACCGGGAGCCAGATGAAAAACAAGATGCCCATCGTCATCGTGCTACCGCCGCCGGCCGTGGCGATTCTCCAGACGCGAGCCGAACAGCGGAACGGCAATCCCTGGGTTTTCCCCGCCGATACGGCCAGTGGGCACATCGTCGACCCCAGGAAAAGTTGGCTCCGCGTGTTGAAAAATTCGGGAATCGGGAACCTGCGCCCGCACGATTTACGCCGCTCTCTTGCATCGTGGCAAGCGGTTGCGGGAACGTCTCTGCAAATCATCGGGGCGAGCCTCGGACACCGCGACGTGAAGAGCACCCAGGTTTACGCCCGACTCCAACTGGACCCAGTGAAAACGAGCGTCAACGGTGCCGTCAAGGCCATGCTCGAAGCCGCCAACGGGGAGGAAGAAATCCATGCTCAGTGAATATCGGAATACCGTGTGCTCAATCATCGTTCGATTGAACGGTGATTGCCTCCCGCTACCCGATTTCTGGAAGCCTGAAAAAGACGCACAGCGGGTATGTGCAGCCGTGTGTGCAACCGGGATGTCGCCTGAGTACTGGGCGAAGTTGTCGGAGCCTGAACGTATTCCCTGGCTGGAAAGAACGCTCGCCGTTCTGGCAGAGAACGACGTGGGCGAGGAGCAGCCGATACCGGAGGGATGCCC
>JBDRTC010000193.1:0-6946 GCA_043824335.1 Planctomycetota bacterium
TGGTTCTTTTCCAACTCCGACCGGGCGTTGGCCAACTCCTCCTTGCGGCTGTTGACCATGGAGGTTTCCATTTCCACGCGGATTCGTTCCGCAAGGCCGGCTCGGATTCGTGCGAGCGTCTCCTCGTCGGTCTTGATCTCGCGCAAGGAGCGACGGTAAAGGGGATCGTCGCGGCCCACCGCCGAGCGGGCTTCGATCTCATGCAGCCTTGTCCGCTTGTCGGCAATCCGCTGCCGAAGGTCCGATACCTCCTGGTTCTGATCGACCGCGCGCTGGATTACGGCCTCGGGCAGGTCGATTTCGTCGTCGGCGAGCGTCTCTTTGAGTGCGGTGATCTGCGCCTTGAGCATCTCCTGGTCGACCTCGACGGTGGTCAGCCGCTGCCGCAGGTCGTCTATCGCGCTAGTCTGGACAAGCGGCGATTCGCCCGCCGTGGCGCCGTTGCCGATCCGCTGCGTCATCTCGCGAACTTCGACCCGCAGGTCGGCAACTTCGGCCGAGCGGCGCTGTTGTTCCCGGTTCAGAAGCTCGATGGTCCTCTGGGCTCTATCGGCGTCGGTCCAGCCACAAGACTCGAAGTACTGGTCGACCACGCTGTTGACGACCGCCGCGGCCAACTCGGGGTTGGAGTCTTCGATCGAGACCCTCACCAGTTCGGATGTGCCCATCTGGTCGACTCTTACATGCCGGGCGAGCCATCGTGTGCGGCCTTCGGCGTCGCCTGCGAGCAGGTCCGCGACTTCGGGCGTGACAGCCACCGGTCTAAGGATGACGGGGCTGCGGATCAACTCGACCTGGGTCTCGGTATAGCTTCGCTCGTCGCCGTCACGGTGTTCGAAGGCGACGATCGGCGGGGTTTCGTCGACGCGGAGCCAGGAACTGGCCCGGTACTTGGGCTCGGCGACCAGAAAGGTGAGGCCCGCTGCCAACACGGCCAATGCCAGGCCGATCGGCAGGGCCGGTTTCCACCACTTTCGGACCGCGTTGGAGACGGCCTGGACGGTGACGGGCTGGTCGGCGCCGGCTTGACAGTTTCCGATGCGTGGGCTGCGGGCGACAGCTAGCGGTAGGGAATCGCCCGATGATGACCTGGAATTGCTGGCTGCTGGAGACATGTAGCCGCTCTTGGGTAGACGTGAAGTGGTCCGGCGACGCGTGCGCGAGAAGCGGTGGCAATCGACAAAGCAAGCTATGTGCCAGACGGACTGCCAGACGCGGGCTGAAGGTGGGCAGCAACGTCTACATAATGCAGGACGTGGAGTTCGACCTGGGATACCCCTACCTGATCGAGATCGGCGACAACTGCCGTATCTCCAAGCGTGTGAGGATATTGGCGCACGACGCCACCCTGTTTCGCGACCTGGGTGTGACTCGGCTCGCGCCGGTGAAAATCCTCGAGGGGACGTTCATCGGCGAGCGGGCGATCATTCTGCCCGGCGTTACGATCGGACCCCGGGCGCTGATCGCCGCCGGATCGTTCGTCAACCGCGACGTGGGCGAAGGGGCGATGGTGGCCGGCAACCCGGCCCGGCCGTACGGCAAGTATGCCGACATGCGCGAGAAGTACCGGGAGCTGGCGGCCTCGGGCACGGTAATGAAGAAAGAGGACATGGAGCAGGGAACCGTAACGCCCGACGAGATCGTCGAACTGCTGCGCGAGCAGCCGGTGGCCTTCGTCAGGGGCGTGCCGAGCAAGGACCCCTACTACGTCAACGCCGATTATGACGAGATGCGCGACGCCGCCGTTCGCGCGTACGCCCGCGTGGCCTCGCAGCCGCAGCCGGCGAACGAGGTGTCGGACGAAGACCGTACGGCGTGTGCTGGCGCGCACCAAAACTGACCGGTGGCGTGCGTGCTTGCACGCACCACGATCGGCAGGAAGATCGGTACATACAAACACGCATCCTGCAACTGCAATACATCGAGCGGGCAATCCTTCCCAACAGACGGACCGAACCGAACGTGAACACCAACGAGCAGATTCGCAACTACCTGGCCGAAAACTTCCTGCTGAGCTCCGACGGATTCACCATGGGCGACGACGAGTCGCTCCTGGAGACGGGCGTGGTCGACTCAACCGGCATCCTGGAACTTACCCTGTTTGTCGAGGACACGTTCGGCGTCGAAGTGCTCGACCAGGAGATCGTGCCGGAGAACTTCGATTCGGTGAGCAGGATTGCCGCCTACGTAAAGGGCAAGACGCAAGCCGGCCGTTCCCCGTCTGGAGGCGGAATTCCAGCGACGGCGGCCGATTGAAACAAATGCGGCGAGAGGACAAGACAGTGCTGTTGGTCAACGAGTTCTTGGAGCGAAGTACCGAGCTGACGCCCGACAAAACGGCGCTGGTCTGCGGCGATCGGCGCCATAGCTACGCCGATCTCGACGCGATGGCCAATCGGCTGGCCAACGCGTTGCAGGACATGGGCGTGGCGCGGGGCGACCGCGTCGTGCTGTTTCTGCCCAATTCGGTTGAACTGGTCGTCGGCATCTTCGGCGTGCTGAAGGCCGGTGCTGTGTTCGTCGTCGTCAATAGCACCACCAAGTCGGACAAGCTGGCCGGCCTGATCGACAACTGCCGCGCGACGGTCCTGGTCGCGTCCGATCGCCAGGCCAAACTGGCCGCCGAGCTGATCGACCGAAGCGATTCGCTGAAGGCCGGCGTGCTCGCCGGGCGAAAGTCGTCGCAGGCAGCAAGCCCTCACGAGTTGCTGAGCAGCTTCGAGCAGATCATGTCGGATTATCCCGACACGCGCCCGAACTGCAAATGCGTCGACCGGGACCTTGCCTGCCTGATCTACACCTCCGGCAGCAGCGGCGACCCGAAGGGTGTGATGTCGACGCATGCTAACGTGGTCTTCGTCGCCACCTCGGTCACCACGTACCTGGAGAACGTGCCCGAGGACATCGTCATCTGCGCTTTGCCGCTTTCGTTCGACTACGGGCTGTACCAGTTGCTGATGACGTTCATGTTCGGCGGCACGCTGGTGCTGGAACGGTCGTTCGTCTACCTGGCCCAGTTCCTCAAGGTGATGGCCGACGAGCGGGTGACCGGTTTTCCGGGCGTTCCGACGATGTTCGCCATTCTGCTGCAAATGGACCTTCAGCCGTACGACCTGAGCGCTCTGCGTTACGTCACCAACACGGCCGCCGCGCTGCCGCCGAGCCACATACAGCGGCTGCGGGAGAAGTTACCCCAGGCGACCGTCTACTCGATGTACGGGCTGACCGAGACCAAGCGAACCCTCTACCTTCCGCCCGACCAGTTGGACACGCGGCCCGGCTCGGTCGGCATCGCCATACCCGGCACGGAGGTGTGGCTGGTCGACGAGAACGACCAGCGGTTGGGGCCGGGCGAGGTCGGCGAGTTGGTCATCCGCGGCGGGCACGTGATGCGCGGCTACTGGGAGGCACCGGAGGCGACCGCCGAGCGATATCGACCCGGACCGATACCCGGCGAAACCGTCTGCTACAGCGGCGACCTGTTGCGGATGGACGAGGAGGGCTACTTCTACTTCGTCGGCCGCAAGGACGACATCATCAAGAGCCGCGGCGAGAAGGTGGCGCCCAAGGAGGTCGAGAACGTGTTGTACGCCCTGCGGGGTGTAGTCGAAGCGGCCGTGATCGGTGTGCCCGACGAAATCCTCGGCCAGGCAATCAAGGCGGTGCTGGTAACCAACGACGAGAAACTGACGGCCAAGGACGTAATCCGCCACTGCCAGGCGAACCTGGAAAACTTCATGGTGCCCAAGCACGTTGAGTTCGTCGATTCGCTTCCGAAGACTTCCAGCGGGAAGATACGCAAGACCGAGATTGTCCAGCAGGCGTGATGTCCGACGGGAAGTGTAGAAGCCCATGTGTGGAATAGCCGGCATCCTCGATCGCAACGCAGCACACCCCGTCGACGAAGGGTTGATGCGCGCCATGCTCGGCGCGCTGCGCCACCGCGGACCCGACCAGTTCGGCATCTACCTCAAGCAGGGCGAACAGTGCAGCGTCGGGTTGGGCAGCACTCGGCTGAGTATCATCGACCTGGCCGGCGGGCAGCAGCCGATCTGTAGCGAAGACCAGACCGTGTGGGTCGTCTTCAACGGCGAAATCTTCAACTACATCGAGCTGCGCGAGCGGCTCGATAAGCTCGGCCACCGACTGGCCACCGACTCGGACACCGAGGTGATCGTACACCTCTTCGAGGAGTACGGGCCGGATTGCGTCGAGCACCTCAACGGCCAGTTCGCGCTGGCCCTCTGGGACGAGAGGGCCGCCGAACTGTTCGTCGCCCGCGACCGCTGCGGCATTCGACCGCTCCACTACACCCACAGCAACGGCCGGTTCCTGTTCGCCTCGGAAATCAAGGCCCTGCTGGCACATCCGCTCGTCTCGGCAAAGCTCGACCCCGTCGCGCTGGACCAGATATTCACCTTCTGGTCGCCGCTCTCGCCGCGCACGGCGTTCGAGGGCATCAACACACTGTCGCCGGGCCATTGGATGATCGTCCGGCCCGACGGCCACGTGCGAATCCAGCGCTACTGGCAAATCGACTTCCCCGCGGCACGCAGCGAGCCTTGCGACGACATCGACCGGGCGGCCACCAGCCTGCGCGAGCTGCTGGTCGACGCCACGTGCCTGCGTCTGAGGGCCGACGTGCCGGTGGGTGCCTACCTCAGCGGCGGGCTCGACTCGTCGGTCATCGCCGCGCTGGTCCGCCGCTACACGGGCAACAGGCTCGAGACCTTCTCGATTGCTTTCTCCGATTCGGCCTACGACGAGAGTTCTTTTCAGCGGCAGATGGCCGACCACCTGGGCACAAACCACCACCTGGTAAGCTGCGACAGCGCCGACATCGGGCGCGTGTTCCCAGAGGTTATCCGCCACACCGAGACGCCGATCCTGCGGACTTCGCCGGCGCCGCTGTATTTGCTCTCGCAGCTTGTGCGCGACGAGCAGTTCAAGGTCGTCTTGACCGGCGAAGGAGCCGACGAATTCCTGGCCGGCTACAACCTCTTCAAAGAGGCCAAGGTGCGGCAATTCTGGGCACGGCAGCCGGATTCGAAATGGCGGCCGGCACTGCTCGAGCGACTCTATCCGTACATCGGCAACCTTAGAGGACAGAACGCCGCCTACCTGCGCAAGTTTTTCGGTCAGCGGCTCGAGCGGACGGCCGACCCGTTCTACTCGCACGACATCCGCTGGCGCAACACTGCCCACACCAGGCGGCTCTTCTCCGGCCTCTTGCGCGAAAGGATCGCCGAGTGCTTCGAAGGAGCGGACGGCGACGACGGCTTCGACCACCTCGACCAGATTCGCTTGCCCGACGGCTTCGACCGTTTCAGCCCGCTGGCACGGGCCCAGTACCTGGAAGCCACGAGCTTCCTGCCCGAATACTTGCTCTCGTCGCAGGGCGACCGGATGGCGATGGCCCATTCGGTCGAGGGTCGATTCCCGTTCCTCGACCACCGGGTGGTCGAGCTGTGCCGTGCGATGTCGCCGCGGGTGAAGCTCTGCGGGCTGGATGAGAAGCACGTCTTGAAGCGGGCCGTCGAGGACCTGTTGCCCGAAAGCGTTTGGCGACGCAAGAAGCAACCCTACCGCGCGCCGATCCATCCCGCCTTCTTCCCCGACGGCAAGCCGCTTGAATGGGTTGTCGAGGCGATATCTCCCACGGCGCTCGAGGCGTCGGGTTGCTTCGATCCGCGTGCCGTGGCGATGCTGGTCCGCAAGATCGCACGCTTCGGCTCGCTCGGCGAGACCGACGACATGGCGTTGGCCGGCGTGCTTTCCACGCAGCTTGTCCACCGGTTGTTTGTCGACGAGTACCACGCGCCGCCGCCGTTGGGCGAGGGCGACGACATAAAGATTGTCAATCGAACCGAACTTTCCACAGAGGATACCCAAGAATGCATTTCCACGCCGACATCTTGAAACTCGACGCAGAGCGCGAGACCGATCGCATTGTCGAGCGGCTCCGGCACGACGTATTGGACGTGCTCCGGCGCGGCGGCGGCGTGCTGGGTGTCAGCGGCGGCGTCGATTCGGCGGTCGTGCTGGCCCTGGCCACGCGGGCGCTGGGCCCCGAGCGGCTGGTCACGCTGCTCTTGCCCGAGATGGAATCGAGCCCCGAAAGCGCCCTCTTGGGCCGGCAGGTGTGCCGGCAGTTCGGCGCGGTGCCGATTGTCGAGGACGTGACCAAGCCGCTACTGGGGTTCGGCTGCTACCAGCGTCGCGACGAGGCCGTGCGCCAGGTCTTCCCCGAATACGACAGCACGCACAAGGTCAAGATCACGCTGCCGGCGGACCTCTTGGAAAGCGACACGCTGAACGTCTACAGCGTTACCGTGGTTACGCCCGAGGGCGAGGAGCACAAGAAGCGGCTCCGCCCGGCCCAGTTGCGGCAGATCGTCGCGGCCTCGAACTTCAAGCAGCGGAGCCGCGCGGCGATGCTCTATTACCACGCCGAGCTGCGCAACTACGCCGTCGTCGGAACGCCGCCCAAGAACGAGCAGGATCTGGGCTTCTTCGTCAAGTACGGCGACGGCGCGGTGGACGTCAAGCCGATCGCACACCTCTACAAGTCGCAGGTCTACCAGCTCGCAGAGTACCTGGACATTCCCGAGGTGATCAGGCTGCGGCCGCCGACATCCGACACCTACAGCGCGGGCAGCACGCAGGAGGAGTTCTTCTTCCGGCTGCCCTTCGCGACGCTCGACCTGCTCTGGTACGGCTGGGAGCATGAGGTCCCGTCGGAACAGGTCGCCGAGGTGATGGACCTCAGCGCTGAGCAGGTGCAGCGGGCCTACGACGACTTCGGCCGCAAGACGCGAACCACCGACTACCTGCGCACGGCCGCGTTGGGGCTCGACTCGCCGCCGACCGGCGTCGTTGTCTTCACGCCCTGACGCTTCAGGGGTGGCACTGCTGATTCTGCGGAGCACCCCACTAACTGCATCAG
>JBDRTC010000194.1:0-9791 GCA_043824335.1 Planctomycetota bacterium
TTTATTGCCGGCCTTCGTTTACTAAAAAATTTGTTGTTTTCTGTAACAAGAACAGAAAATCCTAAGTCGGATTTAAGGCGTCTTCCGGGATTTTTGACTTGTCGAGCTTGTCGACCATCCCGTGAACGTCCGGATAGAACTTGCAGAAGGCGAACAGCACCTTCGTGCCGTCGTGGGAGACGTCGGGCCGGACGATGTTTCCCGGCGGGAATGCTTCGGTCAGCGGGCGGAGCCTGGGCTGGTCGGTCTTAAAACCCTCCATCACGTAAAGCCCGCCGCCGGGCCGCGAAAACCAGCCGTAGTATTGGTCGGACATGTGGGTGTACGTCCGCGAGTCGGGCGACGTGGTGAACCGGGCGGGCGTCCGCTTCACCAGCAAGAGGTCGTCGAAATCCAAGAGCGGGTTCCGAAAGGCCATCTCGCGCGCGGTCCACCGGGCCTGGAGGTAAAGCTCCCGTCTTGTCGGGGGAGGCAGATCTTCCGGATGCTCCCCGACCCGCTCGGCGATCCCCCGCAGGGTTTGCACTTCCGCGTCGACCTTCACCCCCAGCCCGTGCAGGCTCTCGGCCAAAAGCAGCCCGCGCTGGACGGCTTCCGCGATCGGATAGGCCGGCTCGGGGACGGCTTCGGGGGACGCCGCTTGCGACGTCTTGGCCGCCGGGGAGGCCTCGGCGCTCTTCGTCGACCACGGGCTGGCGCTGCTCTGCGTGGCTGGCTTCTTTAGGGCGACGTTTTGCTCACCACCCAGCGCATAGACTTCCACTTCGTCGAGGTGGAGGTATGTCTGGCCGGGGAGTTGAATCCGCAAGAAACGTGCCTTGGCTCCTTCGAGCTTTACGGAGAGCGGCTTGTCGTCGGCGTGGCCGAGAAACGGCGTGCCGTCGTGCTGGTAGACCTCGTTCCAGGTCGCCGCGTCGTCGGAAAGGAGGACCTTGAGCTGGGCGGCCCTAGCCTGCGAGCCGTCGCCGCGGTTGAAGACCCGCACCTCCCCCAGCGGCATCGACTCGCCGAGATCGACTTGCCACCAAGGGTTTTGGTCGTTGCCCGTGTGAAATCCGTACTTGCCGTTGCGCACGCCGTCGCACGCGCCGGGCGCGTCCTCCTCGGGCGTGAGGATTGGAATCTCGTGGCCCGACGAGAGGTTGCGGACCACGTCCTGGCGAAGCCAATCGGCCTCGATCTGCTGGCGAGTGCGAACGGGCCGTTCCTCCGCGGAAGTCGCTTGCTCCGCAAAGCCGGTTGCACACACGGTTGCCAGCAGCCAAATCGGTGCGAGTGCCCCTGTCAAACCACGCAAACTTGTGCTCATGGTGGGTCTCCTTTCCCCGCCAGCTTGCCAGATTCGGCGGTCTGAGTCAAGCAAAAACGGCCCCGGGGTGGCATGGCGTCGCTTGCGTCGCCATGCGTTCAAGCACGACCGCACGGTTCACAACCTCCCCGGTTGGGGCAGCAGTTGTACTGCTGCCCTCAAGCCAAAGGCGCCCACTCGATGGTGCGGCAGTGCAACTGCCGCACCAACCGGGATCAGGTTTGGCGCACCAACAGCCTACTTGGCCATCACTTCGCCGGCGGGTGCGTCGGTGGGATCGAGGGTTTGTTGATCGGTCTGGACGGCGCCGTTGCGGTAGAAGCCGATCTCGTCGATCCCGTCGCCGTTGAAGTCGCCCACCACGGGCAGGTCGCCCAGCTCGCCGAAGCCGTCGACATACACGTCGCTCTCGCTCCACTGGCCGCTCCCGTCGACGTCGAGATACCAGCTCCCCTCGCGGAAGAGCCCGATGTTCGTCACGCCGTCGCCGTTCCACTCGCCGGCGATGGGCACGTCGCTGGCCGTGCCGTACTGAAAGACGTGATCGATCAGATCGGCGCGGAGGCCGCCCCGGGAGCTCAAACGCATCGTCCGCCAGCCGACCGTGGCCTCTTCGGCGGCAGGCGGCACATTCTTCGGCCGGCCGGTCGGCTCGTTGTCGCTGTCGGGCAGACCGGGCTCCGCGGCGATCGCCCGGGCGTCGCCCTCCCAGGCCGGGCCGAAGATGCCGATGTCGGTCTTGCCGTCGCCGTCCCAATCGCCGGTGACGGGCAAGTCGTGCTCGGTTCCCAGCCGGGCCCAGAGGTCGCCCTCGTCCCAGATGCCGTTCCCGTTCAGGTCGATGAACCAGACGCCGCGGACAAAGACGGCCACCTCGGTGATTCCGTCGCCGTCGAAATCGCCGGTGAGGGGAATCCCGCCTGCGAGGCCGAAATCGAACTCGGTGACCGGCTGCCCTGCCTCGTTGGCCAGGACCCAGTGCGACTCGTTCAAGTCGGTTTCGGTCCAGGAGGCCGGATTGAATGGCGCGACCGATTCGGTGGCGGCCGTGCGATCCTCGTCGGAATCGCGGCGCGGCCGGCCCGCGTTCACCACGCTTAGGTGCCAGGTGTAGGCTGTCAAGAACTCGTTGGCGCGCCCCAATTCCGGGAGCATATCAATTCCCGACGAGGGAATGTACCGCAACTCGGGCGGCCGGACCGACGGCTCAATCGGCGGCGGCGAATCGGGCGGCGACGGGGGCGGCGGTGGCGGCGGGGGCGGCGGTATGAACGGCAACCGCACCACGAGCACCTCGCTGAAGTTGTAGTCGACGGCCATGTCGCCGGAGTTGAGGCGAACGCCGAGGATCGCGTCGTTCCGCGGATCGACGGTCAACTCTCCCAGAATCAGCGGATTGACCGCTTCGTGTGCGTTGACGGCCGTTCCGCCCCCCGAACCGGGCGTGTCGATGCTGTCGGTGTAGCCGTCGGGATGCACTTCCAGGATCGTGTAATTGCCCGGTGCGAGGTTGGTGAATTCGTAGTAGCCGTCGGCGCCTGTGACGGCGGTCCGCGCCCGGCCGGCGGCGTCGAGGATCGGCTCTCCGGTGGCGTCGCCCAGTTGGAGCACCACGCCGGCGATCGGCGTGTCGTCGGAGGTCCGCACGCCGTCGCGGAGATCGGCCGGATCGGGGGTCTCCTCGAACGGACCGACCTTGATCGTAGGGCCGTCTTTGAAGACGTGGCCGGAGAGGCTCGCCGGCAGCACTTCGCAGAAGTTGTACTCGACCGCCTTGGCTCCGGAAACGAGCTTTGCCCCGACGATCCGGTCGTTGCCGTCCAAGGCGCCTCCGGCGGAGCCGACGTGGTCGCTGCCGTCGAAGTAGCCGGCCGGCTGAATTTCCTCGACCCCGTACGTGCCGGGCTCGAGATTGTCGAAGCGATACTCGCCCATCTCGTCGGTGAGGGTGGAACGGATGCGGTTCCCCCAGCCGTCGAGGAGCCAGACGGTCACTCCGGCCAAAAGCGGCTCGCCCGGGTCGGCCGTGCCATTTCGATTCAAATCGGCGTGAACGCGGCCGCCGATGCTCGCCGGCAACACCTCGCAGAAGTTGTACTCGACCGCCGCGGTTCCCGAACCGAGCGTCGCCCCAACAATCCGATCGTTGCCGTCCAGCGCGCCTCCGGCGGAGCCGACGTGGTCGCTCCCGTCGAAGTACCCCGCCGGCTGAATCTCTTCGACCCCGTACGTGCCGGGCTCAAGGTTATCGAAGAGGTACTCGCCCATCTCGTCGGTGAGGGTGGACCGGATGCGGCTCCCCGAGGCGTCGAGGAGCCAGATGGTCACGCCGGCCAAAAGCGGCTCGCCCGGATCGACGGTGCAATTGCCGTTCAGCTCGACGTGAACACGGCCGGCGATGCTCGCCGGGCGGAGTTCGCCAAAGTTGTTCTCTTCGGCCGTCTGCCCCGGGGGAATGGCAACGCCGGTGATCGAGTCGCCCGGGTTGTGGGCGGTCCCGCCGGCCGTGCCCGGCGTATCCAGCCCGTCGTAGAACCCGGCCGGCTGGATTTCCTCCACGCCGTAGACGGCAAGCGGTTCGAGGCCCTCGAAGCGGTAGAAGCCCGATCCGTCGGTGGTGGTCGTGGCGCCGGTCGGGTTGCCCGCTGCATCGAGAAGTCGCAGCGTGACGCCGGCGATCCCCTCCTCTCCGTTTTCCCGCAGCCCGTTGTTGTTCTGGTCGACGTACACGAAACCGGAGAGCCCGACCGGCTCGAGTTCGCAGAAGTCGTACCGGGTGGCGGCCGTGCCGGAGACGAGCACGATGCCCGTCAGCGAATCGGGCGGCGCGAGCTTTCCGCCCGCCGTCCCCACGTGGTCGCCGCCGTCGTAATAACCCTCGGGCTGGATTTCCTCAACGCCGTAGACACCCGGCGCCAGTCCGGTGAACGAATACTCGCCGGCCGAGTCGGTCAGCGTTGTGGCGATCCGGCCGCCGGGCACCGACCCGAAGGGTTGGTCGGCGTCCAACAGGTAGACGGTCACGCCCTCCAGCAGCGTATCGCCTGGGTCGTAGAGGCAGTTGCCGCTGGAGTCGGCAATCACGCGTCCGCTGACGCTCGAGGGCATCAGTTCGCCGAAGTTGTACTCGCGGCCCGACTCGCCGCCGTTGAGCCCGAACCCGTCGATGCGATCGCCCGGGTTGTGGGCTGTGCCGCCGGCGGTTCCGGCCGAATCAAGCCCGTCGAGATATCCCCCGGGCTGGACTTCCTCGACCACGAATTCGCCCGGGTAAAGGCCCTTGACCTCCCAGTAGCCGTTCTGGTCGGTGTGGACCTCGATCGGATCAACCGGCGGATCGAGGCCGGGCACGTAGGAAACGCGAACGAGCACGCCGCCGATGCCCTCTTCGCCGGTGTCCATTGCGCCGTCGTCGTTCCGATCGTGATAGACGTGGCCGCTGAGGCTGATCGGCCGCGTTTCGGCGAAATCGTTGTCGACGCTGTCCTCGCCGCCCAAAAGCTCGACGGCGGAGATCACGTCGGCACCAGTCGCAACGCCGCGCGTCTGGCCGTCGACCGTCCCGGCCGTTACGCCGACGCTCAAGAAACCGTCGGGCTGGGTCTCGACGATTCGGTATGTTCCCGGGAGTAGCCCGTCGAAGCGGTATTTGCCAAGATCGCCGGCGGCGCTGGTCACGGTTGTCTGGCCGGTCGCGACGTACTCTGCGCCCTCCAACCGGTACAACTGCAACCCGACGCCGGCCAGGCCGGGCTCGCCGGGGTCTTGTTGGTTGTCGGCGTCGGGGTCCTCAAAGACGCTTCCGGCAATGCTGATCGGCAGCGGCTCTTGCTCGAGTGAGAAGATCGCGCCGGCCGTGTGGACGGGCCGGGGGATATCACTGGGCGGGACGTATTCGTCGGGCGGGAGATTTAATCCCGAGCCGGCCAGGTTACCCCCGTAGTAATCGAAGAAGATGTCGCTACCGGTGACGTCGAAAAAGTGATCGGCCGCGAACGTGGCCGCGAGGATCGAGCCCTCGAACTCGTTCCCTTCGGCCACCGCGTTGGGCCCGAGGAAGCCCTGCTCGTCGACATCGACGCTCACGAGCAGCTTCTCGCCGGGGTCGAACCCGGCGAAGGTGAGCGTGAGCGTGGTTCCACCGTCGACGACCTGGGCCCCCACAGCGTCGATGCCGTCGCTCTGGAGGATCGATAATCCCACGGAGCCGAACGCGCCGCCGGTGCCGGGCTCGGTGTCGAAGAGCACATCGCCGATCGTGAGCCCGTCGCCGAGCTTGTCGGTCTCGATCACAAGGCTGGTCAATTGCGTGCCCGGGGCCCCGCCGGTCCAGGTGATTTCGATCAGGTCGCCGGCCTCGTCCTGGCCGGTGGCCTCCTCGAAGTAGACCGCCCCGACGCGGATCGGATCGGCCGACAGGAGCCGCCGCGGCTCGACCTGCTCAAACCGGCAGGTCCGCCGGCGCACGGGCGAATTCGCCGCGGAAAATCGGGAGGACGAGGAGACCACGCGCCGGGCACGGCGACGCCAGTTGAATGCGCTGTGCAAGAAACCCACGAACCACCTCCGTGTGGAAATCACGTCCTGTTTAGGGGCCGACGGAACGTCGGCCAAACCCAGTCCGTTATCGCCGCGACACCGTTTCGATTGCACCATCTCCGAATCGCCAGAATCGCACGCTGGTGTCGAAACTTCCGGACACCAGCTCGTCGGTCTTTGGGTCCCAGACCAACGAGCTAACCGATCCCGTATGCCCGATGAGGCGGAATTGCTCGCTTGAGCTGTCGAGGTCCCACAAACGGATCACGTTGTCGCTGGCGCCGGCGGCCAGGCGATTGGGCCCGCAAAAGGCGAGCGACAACACGATGCCGGGCCGCGCAGGGAGGGTGTCGACGAGGTCCCCCGTGGCGGTGTCCCAGATCAGGATGCTCCGTTCGTCGCCGGCCGAAGCGAGCCGTGTTCCGTCGGGTGAATAGGCCAGCGCGCGGACCCGGCGGCGGTGACGCTCCAGGTGGTGAATCGGCCGGCCGCTGGAAATCTCCCAAATTCTGATACAGCCGCTGCGCCCCGCCGCGGCCAGGCAGGCGCCGTCGGGCGAGCAGGCCAAGGCCCGAATGTCCGGGCACGGCGCCTCAAGCTCGCGGACCAACTCACCGGTCTGGCGGTCGTAGAGCCGCACCTTGTTTTCAAAACCGGCGGCGGCCAGTATCCGGCCGTCGGGCGTGAACACCAGCGCGGAAATCCCTCCCCCGTGCTCGGGCAGCATGCGGAGCGGCCGGTCGGCCGAAAGCGCCCAGAGCGTGATGCGACGATCGTGCCCGGCCGTGGCCAAGAGACCTCCGTCGGGACTGAACACGGCGCTCTGAATCCAGTCGGTATGCGCCGCGAGTCGGCGGAGGAGCTGTCCGCCGCGGGCGTCCCAGATCCGCACCAAGTGGTCGTCGCCCGCGGTTACCAGCAACTCTCCCGCCGGATCCAGCGCGACGCTGGAGACCACGGGAACTTCCTGACGAAGACCACGTTCAGCGGCCGTCGGGCCACCCAGCTCGATCACCCGAATGGGCGCCAGTTCCGTGATCGACTCCGCCCCCGCCGCAGACGGGGTCACGATCGCCAAGAGGACGGCCATCCAAAACACGTTCTCAGAGCATGACTTACGCATAGCGCCACTCGGATTCGGGGGGAGATTCTGTCAGGAACGCCGTCCAGGTGGCCGTTGGCCGCGGAGCGTTCCCTTCTCAATCATCGGCCGAATCCGCCTCCAGCCCTTCGCGAACTTTCAGCACTTGCCGCTAAGGCGGACCTTGACGCTCGGTGAACCTGGGTAGCGATAGGGGCTTGCACAAGACAAAGAAGACGAGGTGCCTCATTCGTGCGATCGGCGCCGCGGATAATCCCCCGGGCAAATCTGCTTCCTACCGATTTGACAAAGCCGTTTCACAACGCATATTTTAGGTGGCTCATCTTTTCATTCGCGGAACTCAGGCGGAGTTTCCCGAGAAAGGCAAACTGATCGCGAGGTCGGGGCGCAAAGCCATGGATCTCCTCTGGAGATCGCCAGGCTGCCGAAAGAGAACCATCTCATTACACTTGTCACACGGCGCGGAACCGTCGGGCCGGCGGTCGGATGACGTGGCCGATCTTGCGTAGGGTTGCCTGAGCCATACGGTCCTCGCATTTAGGTGGATAGCCATGCGCGCGTTGAATGTGCTTGCCGCTGTTTTGAAAAGTCCGCCCGCCGGCACTTCCGGAAGGCGGCAAAGAACGCGTTGCTTTGGGCGCCGGAGGCGCCGCGGCGCGACCGTGGTTGAGTTCGCGGTCGTCGCGCCGATCCTGTTCCTATTGGTCTTTGGAATCATCGAGTTCGGTCGCCTGGTGATGGTCGAGCAGATCCTGACCAACGCCTCGCGCGAAGGGGCCCGGAGGGCCATCCTGGAGCAGAGCACCGTGGCGGGAGTCGAAACGACCGTCTCCGATTACTTGACGGGCAGCTCCGTATCGGGGGCCACGGTGACGGTAACCCCCGACCCGCTCAACCAGGTAGGGTTCGGCGATCTGGTCACCGTGACGGTCGCCGTGACGTTCGATCAGGTGAGCTGGCTACCCGCTTCCCGGTTTCTCAGCGGAACGAACCTCACTACGCAAAGCGCCATGCGCGCGGAAAGGCCGGAATAATGGGAAAAGCAAACAGATCAACCGGAAGGAGCCGGGGGGATTGCGTGCGGCGCAAACACCAGGACCGACGGCGCCCCGGCAGGCGCTGGCGCCGCCGGGGAACCGTCCTGGTGCTGTCCGCCGTCTTGATGGTGGTGATGATCGGCATGCTCGCCTTTGCCATCGATCTGGGCTGCATCGTTCACGCCCGCACGGCGCTGCAGCGCACCGTGGACGCCTGCGCGTTGGCGGCGGCGGCCAGGCTGCCCGACGAATCGGCCGCCACGGCGGTCGCCCGGTCGGTCGCCACGGAAAACGGCTGGTCGAACGCGATGAAAATCAGCACGGGCGACGAATTGGACGGGTCGGACCTCGATCCGATGACGATCGAGTACGGCCGCTGGGATCGCGACGCGGCCACTTTCACCAGTCCGCCGTCGGGGGGCAACGAACCGAACGCGGTCCGCGTGACTCTCGAGCGGAGCGAGGCCATCGGAAACCCGCTCAGCCTTTTCTTCGCGCGGATATTCGGGAATTCGACGGCCGAGACTTCCGCCTCGGCCACGGCCCTGTACGACCGCTGGCTCTGTGGTCCCTTTGTAGGAATCGACTGGGTGTCGGTCCCAGGCACTCCAAATACCGATAGTTACAACTCCGCCGAGGGCGCTTACAGCGCGGCAACCGCAAAGCATCGAGGCAGTATTTGCAGTGACGGCCCGATCAACGTCGATGGCGCGGGGCTCGTTAAGGGGGACGCCAGGGCCGGGGAAGGGTACGACGTGACGATCACCGGCGGTGCCACGGTCACCCGGAGCATCGGCTCCCGCCTCACAAGCCTGGACATGCCTCCGGTCGACGCGAGCGCAGCGGCCGTCACCAACGACAACGGCCAGATCCCGCTGATCCCGCAAGGCAATTCCTTCGTAAGCCCCGTGGATGCGGACGGCAACTTCCTGCTCGACGGCACCAAGGCCATCGACATGCCGCCGGGCACCTACTACTTCAACAACTTTACCGTGACGGGCCAGGCAAGCTTTACCACGCAAGGGCTTGTCAAGATTTACATCACCGGCAACTTAGAGCGATCCGGAGGCGCGCTTGTCACCAACAGTACGGGACAGCCGGAAAATCTCCAGTTCTACATGACCGGCGGCACGGCCCTTGTTACCAGCGAGAATACCTTTCAGGGGGTGATCTACGCACCAAATACCGACGTTACGATCGACGGAAGCGCCGATCTTTTTGGCGCCGTGGTCGGTAAGACACTGACGGCAACCGGCTCCGGATTTGCCCACTACGATGAGTCCCTCGAATTGGACGACGTCGAGTTCTCGCGCCGGGTCGCCCTGGTGGACTGAGATGGACCGAAAACGCCTGACGACCGCGGCGATCGCGCTTCCCGTTCTTGCGGCGCTTCTTTGCGGAGCGTCGCTTGTCTCGCGGTCTCTTTCCGCGCGGACCGGCGAGGCGCGCGCCGGCCGTCTGGCCCCGCGGCTCGTGCTGCCGCGAAGTGAGCGCGACCTGGGAACCGTATCCCAAGGGGGCACGATCCGAGCGGTCTTTCCGATCCGCAACGCGGGCATTCGGCGCCTGATCGTCATGGAAGAGGGGAAGGGGTGCTGCGGGGAGCCGGCCGAGCCGCGCCGGATCATTCTTGCCCCGGGCGAATCGACGAGCGTCGAGGTCGAGGTGAACACGGCCCAATGGCACGGGCGCGTCGAGCACGCCGTTCACTACACGACGAACGATCCGGAACTCCCGCGCTTTGCGCTTACGGTGACGGCGAACGTGGAATCTCGGTGACACATCGGCCGCTGAAGCCGTACGG
>JBDRTC010000195.1:0-2372 GCA_043824335.1 Planctomycetota bacterium
CAACCCAGCGATGAATCGCTGGGCTATTATCCGGTTGTCCCTCCGGGACATAAAGCCACGTTAATACCCCATTTCCGATAGAGAAGCCGACACGGATCGGAATTGTTGGACGGATCGACGCTTGGCAGGCCGCTACCGGGCTTCGGCCGCGATTGTCTGGAACGCGCGGAGGGCGTCGCGGTACTCTTCGAGGGCCTCGGGGGGGAGGACGTCGCGGTTGCGGTCGAGTTCTTCCTGCATGCGGCGGACGAGGTAGTCGATCTGTTCGCGGCGGGGCCGGAGCGGGCGGCCGGGCACGTCGACGTGGACGGGGCTCGAATGGGCGAACAGGAATACGGCCGTCCGCGCGGTCCTCGAACACCCGGACCGCGATCCAGGAGGAGCCGTCCAGCTCGACGGCGGCGTCGATCGGGCTTTGGTAGCCGCGTGAATCGTTCTTGCGATTGGCCGCGTCGAGCCGCTGGACGACCGAACTCTGGCCCCCGGTGGTCGTCTGGTGTAAACTGATTTCGCGGGTGTTGCATCCCATTACATACGACCGAAGGAGGTTTTTCAAATGTCCGGGTCGAGCCGGCTTTCACGAAGGCACTTCTTGAGGCGTTCCGCCGCGCTGGCGGCCAGCGGCATGGCGGCGCCGTACCTGATCCCCTCGGGCGTTTTGGCCGCGCCGGAGAGGCCGGGGGCCAACGACCGGATCGGCGTGGGCTACATCGGCGTGGGGCGCCGGGGGAACCAACTGATGGGCCTGCCGCCGGAAGGGCAGATCGTGGCCGCGGTCGACGTCGATCTGGGGCGGGCTGAAGCGGTCGCCGCAAGGAGGAATTGCCGGGCCTATCAGGATTACCGCAAGATGCTGGAGTCGGGCGACGTCGACGCCGTCGTCGTTGCCACGCCCGACCATTGGCACGTTTTGCCCGCGATCCACGCCTGCCAGGCCCAAAAAGACGTCTACCTGGAAAAACCGCTCAGCCTGACCATCCGCGAGGGCCGCGTGCTGGTCGAGGCCGTGCGGAAATACAACCGGGTGCTGCAAACCGGCAGCCAGCGGCGCAGCATGAAAAACCACCGCACCGGCTGCGAGCTGGTGCGCAACGGCCGGGTGGGCAAGATCCACACGATCATCGCCAACAACTACCCCAGTCCGTGGGAATGCAACCTCCCGGGGCAGCCCGTGCCCGAGGGGCTCGACTGGGACATGTGGTGCGGCCCCACCGAACCCGTGCCGTACCACAAGGACATTTACATCCAGCGCTCGAACCCGGGCTGGATCTCGCTGCGCCCTTGGTCCGGCGGCGAGCTGACCGGCAACGGCGCCCACGGGCTCGACCAGATTCAATGGGCCCTCGACATGGACCACACCGGCCCGGTCGAGGTTTGGGCCGAAGGGGGAAAGCTCGAAGCGCCCGTCTACACGGCCCCGGAAAGCGGCGCACGAGGCAACCGGCTTTGCAGCGTCGGGCGCGAGATCACGTACCGCTACGCGAATGGATTGATCGTGAAGACGGGCGCCGCCTCGGCGTGCGGCGCGACCTTCATCGGCGAGGAAGGCAAGATCGTCATCGGCTGCGACACCTACTCGAGCGATCCTGCGGAAATTGCCCAGGCGCCGATCGGCGAATCGGAAATCCACTTGCCCGTGAGCGACCACCACATTGGGAACTGGTTCGACTCGATCCGCTCGCGCGAAAAGCCGATCGCCGACGTGGAGATCGGCCATCGTTCGGCCATCCTCTGCCATTTGGGCAACATCGCCCGCTGGCTCGGACGCAAGCTCCGCTGGGACCCCAAAACCGAGACCTTCCCGGGCGACGACGAGGCCAATGGCTACCTCGACCGTCCTCGGCGGAAAGGATACGAATTGCCCGATCCGGTGTAGGCGAGGGGATGAGTCTAATCAATCCAAAAGCGTTCGGCCAATCCCTCGTGATGCTCCTGGCTGGGAGAGTTGCCTCGGAACAAGGTGGCGAGCCGACTTCCTGGCCCCATAGAGCAATTCGCCGTAGCTGATGACCGAGAGGGCCTTGGGGTCTGCGGCGTGGGCTTCGAAGATCTCGGCAAATCTTAGCTTGCCCCGGAGCAAGAACACAAAGATGTCAGAATCAATAAAATACATCGCGGTCATTTCGGAACCGACGCCCGGGCCGACGCGCCCGTCTCAGATCCGAGGCAATCTTCCCGGCCGTCCGCTCATCCTGCCATGTACCTGCCAGTTCGAGCACGGCGTGCGTGGCCTCTCGGGGATCGCGCGGCGGCCGGGCCAAGAACTCCCGGATCATCATCACGACTTCCTGGCTGATAGAACGATTGTCCATAGCGGCCCTGGCGCCAAGTGCCTTGTAAAGCCGCTCATCGAGGCCCTTCACCTGTAGTGT
>JBDRTC010000196.1:0-3782 GCA_043824335.1 Planctomycetota bacterium
TGCTGATCCTGCACGGCACGGCCGATACCCGCGCTCTGCGCCGTCCATGCTAATCGTTCGCCGATGGTTTCCCCGGCAGGGTCTCCAAGATGCGGCCCACGACTTCGTTCAAATACGGATAGCACCCTCCAGGGCTTGGTCCCATTCGCACCACGACCACGTCGCGGGACGGGATAACCAGCGTGACCTGTCCCATGAAGCCGGCCGACCAGTAGGCGTCTCTGGGGACTTGCTCCATCGCCCAGTCGAGGGCAGCGGCCACGGCCTCGGCGTCCACGCCGTCCGGGATCGGCTCGGTTGCCCCTACGTCGCCGGTGGGCCAGGGCTGCGTGGCGGCGTCGGGAAGACCACGGGGGACCGGTACGGGCTTGTAGTATACGTCCTTCTCGCCGGGCGGCAGGATCGTGGTACCTTGGTCACCGTTGTATTTGGCGGTGCGAGGGGGGGCGCCGGGAGCCGTGACCGTTACCATCCGTCGCTGGTGGTCAACCTCGTATTCGAACTCGGGTTCCCAACCGAAAACCTTGAACGGCGCGATGTCCTGGGCGACCACTTCCTCTGGAGTCCGTTTGTGGGAACGTCCCACGACCCAGAGCCCAGAGCAGATGTGGTGTGCGGCCATCGCGGCGCGGAACTCTCGGCTTTCTTTGGCGTCTTGGCCGGCGGATTTACTTTCCGGCAACGCCTCGGCCGCTAGTAGGCCGCCCGACCCAAATGTACAATCAGCGAAGTCGAATCGCGGCTCGCCGACAAGAGCAAGGACGACAAGCGAAGTGACAATCTGCGTGACTTGTCGAGCAGTCATAATATGGTCTCCTTCGTTAGAGGCAAAAAGGTAGTCTACCACAGAGGATACGAGGGGGGAAAGCCGTGGAGAGATCAATGACACGCCTTCTTGTTGTTTGCCTCCTATCATGCGGTCACCTGGCCTCGGCCGGGATTCGTATTCTGCCTTCGCCTCAGTACGGCGAGGAACTGTCACACATGATCCGGCTCAGCCCGAACCAGGGCGTCAACGTCGTCGTTGGTCCGGTACAAACAGCGGCGGACCGGAAGATGCAATACGCGGCCGACATGATTCGCTCCGGGCTGAATCGCGACGGGCGCGTGATCGCCTCAGCCGCACCTTCGCCGAATGCGGTCGGCATTCACCTGTGGGATTACAGCCGGGATCCGAAGCCTCCTGTACCTCTGAACTTCCTTGATGAAGACACCCTGACCAACGCTGCCAATTACCATCAGGGTTACGTGCTGAAGTCGCCCGACGCGTCGACTGTGTGGATTGTCGGAGCGTCGCCGCAAGGGGTGATCTGGGGCGCGGCGTCTCTGCTGCAGTTGCAGGGGGTCGACAAGCAGGGCGTCTACGTCGAGGGCGCGTATCTTCGCGACTATCCGCACTTCGAATTCCGCGCCGCATCGGACTGGCTGCTGAACATCGAAATCAATGGCTGGGATCTGGACCGAGGCAAGGGGGTCGACGATTTTGCGCGGCTCGTGGAGGCTCGCATTGACCGGGCACTGCGGTTCAAGATTAACATGGCATTGATGGACGGCTTCGGGTTTGGGATCTCCGAGCGGCCAGCGTATTACAGACACCTGATGCTACGGCTGAACCGCTACGCCCGCGCACGAGGTTTCTCCCTTTGCTTCGGCGGTTACGGCGCCAGTTACGGCATGGCTTATGAGCCTGTGGTGATGTACGAGAAGGGCACGGCATTCAAGGGCCAGGTCTTTTTGAACCGACGCACGTACCCCGACGGTCCGGTCTATCGCTGCATGGGTTTTCCGAAGGCGCGCCCCGGGTACGAACCGGCGGAACTCGGCAGTTGCCGCTCCAACGACCATTTGAACCGGTTGAAGGCCGACGAACTGCGCGAGTTCGTGGCCGCACTCGAGCCGGGTGCGCTCTATATTCATCACGAAGACTTCGGCGGTTTTCAAGGAACGCAGAAAGCGTGGCGGCAGCAGCGCTGTGAGCAGTGCCGCCGCCGCTGGCCGAACGATGCGCTGCAGGCTCGGGATGGAGGCGCGGGTGGCCTCGGATACGGATATTCGGCGCTGATCGAGGCGGTCAACAGCGTGAAGAAGCCAGAGGCCGGGTACGACGCGGCGCGCGACTGCCAGGTCATTCTCGTTTCGCCGGTCTATTTGCCTGACGGGCCCCGGTCCGAGGACTGGGCGGAGGCTTTTGAGCTGTGGCGCAACATTGGATTAGAGATACCGAGAGCGACAAACGTCCAGGCATGCTTTCGCGAGGTGTATCCACTCCGGCACGGCGGCGAGCGGTTCACGGAACAGTTCGCTTCGGCGATGCGCGACGCCGGATCACCCTTGCAGGTGTTCATGTTCTTCGCGGGTGGCGCCGACCGCTTCTATACTGATTATCCGCTTTCGGGCGCTCCGGCTCTGAATGCTCTCTTTCTGGGCTCGCGAGGCATCTACAACACGAGCGGCGATTTCTATCAGGAGCCGATGGAGTTGATCAACGCCGAGTTCTCCTGGAACGCGCAGGCCAAGGGCTTTCGCGTGCCGCGGGACTACGCCGAATCGCAGCAACTGGTGCACAGATACATGTACGAAGAGAATCAACCCGCTGACATCTTCGGGCCTGGCGAGCTTTACGATCTGGCCTGCGAACGGCTTTACGGCCAGCGCGCGGCGCCCCTGATGGCGAAGTACTACCGGCTCTCCACGATGCTGCCCGAGGACTCGGTTAAGTCGCCGTCGACGGGCCGGCCGATGACGTATGTCCCGCTCACCTGGGACCGTGCCTATGCGGCGCCCTCACATTGGCGAAGGCTGATTCAGGATTCGATGACGTGGGGCGCCTCGATCGACGATGAAGTCTACATCGCCGCCTTGCAGCGGATGGGGATCGAGCGGGGGGAATTGCATCGCCGCATGTCGCGGAGGTGGGTTTTGGTGTCAGGACTGAATCGCGACGCGCTCACCCTGTTGGACAGCGCCATCCAGGCCGGTCCGCGGCCGGAGTCGCTCGAGGATCTGCGATTCCTGAAGGCCCTGCTTACCGTTTACCACCCTTTGTTTGATTCGCTGGCGGCGTTTCATGATGCCTGGCACGCCAGGTTATCGGGCCGCGCGCCCGACCGCCAGGGCGTCGATGCCGCGTTGCGCTTGGCTTCTCGAGCGCGGCAACTGGCAGAACGCGAGTTCCCTCGACCCATCGATCCGGTCGGAGGGGAGATCGGAGCGCTCCTTCGACTGTCCAAACAACTAGAACAGTCCATCGAGGCCAGACGGAAGGAGTGGTTCGACGAGTGACCCGCTGTGTGGTGGAGTAGATGCCGCCGAGATCTTTCTTCAACCACTCGGCGCGGTTCTCCAAGTCGCGATCCCAGACGACGGGCCGGCCGTGTGTATGTGGCCATCCGACGAAGTACTGGTATCCCGCAGTCCCCCAGTTCCCGATTGCCGCCGAGTTGGCCCAGCATTTCAATAATCAACACCTTTGCACCGTTCCTTGCTGCGCCGATCGCGGCGGGAATGCCCGACGTCTCGCCGCCGCTGGCCTTGGTCCGCCGACCTTGGACGCCCAACGGGTCCTGGTTGATTTCGAGGACCTCGTCGTTAGAGAGCAGCGACAAGGTGAACGGATCTCCATTCAGCTCCAATTCTTCGGTCAACGCCGCCGCCAGAGGCCGACTTGCTTTCGCGCCAGGCCGATTGTCTTGGCGATGTCCACATTGAGTGATCCGGCGAAAGCCAGTAGGATGATGCCAACCCGTTGAACGAGTCGTTGTGGTGGAGTTGTCGAACGGTGA